>JALYNA010000331.1 GCA_030773455.1 Actinomycetota bacterium | reverse complement strand
GGCCGGGGCCTTGGCCGGCGCGCAGGCACAGGAGCTCTCCGCGCGCGCCCTGGCCGCCGACCTCGCCGACCGGCGGGAGGCGCTGGAGGCCGAGCTCGCCCAGGCCCAGGAGCTGCTGTACGGCGCCCAGGACGCAGCGGCCGCGATCGCTGCCGCGGAGGCTGCCGCCGCTGCGGCACAGGCCCGCCCGCCGGCGACCCCGCCCCCGTCGAGCGGCTCGTCCGCCGGGTCCGCGTCGAGCAGGCCGTCCTCGTCGTCCGGGTCGTCGTCGTCCGGGTCGTTGTCCTCCGGGTCGTTGTCCTCCGGCGGCGGCTCGCCGACCGGCACGGACACCACGGCGGGCGCGCCATCGGGGTCGGCGGTGCAGACCGCGATCGCGGCGGCCAAGGGCCAGCAGGGGCTGCCCTACAGCTGGGGCGGCGGCAACAGCACCGGCCCGACCTACGGCATCCCGCCGGACACCGAGATCTACGGGTTCGACTGCTCGGGCCTGACCGAGTACGCCTACGCGCAGGCCGGCATCCGGATCGGCGGCACCAGCCGGGAGCAGTACTGGCGCTTCCGTCACCAGACCGTGGCGGCCGGGGACCTGCAGGCCGGCGACCTGGTGTTCTGGGGGGAGACGTCGGACTACATGTCGATCTACCACGTGGCGCTCTACATCGGCGGCGGCAAGGTGGTCCAGGCGCCGCAGAGCGGGGAGGTCGTGAAGGTCTCGGCGATGTGGTTCGGCAGCGACTACTACGGCGCGGTGCGGCCGGCGGCCTGAACAAGGACCCCGTCCTCCCCACCGCCCGCAGGCTCGGGGCGGTGCCCTGGACGGGGCCGCCCCCTGCCCCCCGCCACTAGCGAGCTCGCGGCGGGACCCTGCAGGGCGGCCGCCGTCCTCCCCACCCTTCGCACACTCAGGGCGGGACCCGGGACAGGGCCGAAGGCGGGGACGAGCCAGACGACGTGGCCTGGGAGATGGGGCGTCGGGCAGCCACGGGGGGAGCTGCCCGACGCACCGTGGAGGCTAGCAGTCGGCGGGGTGCGCGGGCAGGGGTGTGCACGCGGCGCCCGGACCGCCGTGCGCCGGAGCCCGGGCGCGCGCTCAGCTGCCCCCAGGAACCTGTAGGACACTGGCCGGGACGGGCACGTCGGCCCGTCGCCGGCCTCCCTGTGACCGCGGGTCGCGAGGCCGTGGACCGGCACGATCAGGGAGTTCCGTGAGCAGCGCCGCCAGCACCTCGCTCGATCAGTCCGCCGGGCAGCCGGTCCCGCCGTCGGTCGACGCAGCCCGCCTGGAGCGGGCGCTGTTTGAGATCAAGCGGGTGATCGTCGGCCAGGACCGGCTGGTCGAGCGGATGCTCGTCTCGTTGCTGGCCCGCGGGCACGTGCTGCTCGAGGGCGTGCCCGGGGTCGCCAAGACCCTCGCCGTCGAGACGCTGGCCACCGTCGTCGGCGGGCGCTTCGCCCGCCTGCAGTTCACCCCGGACCTGGTGCCGGCCGACATCATCGGCACGCGCATCTATCGGGCCGGGCAGGACGCCTTCGACATCGAGCTGGGCCCGGTGTTCGCCAACTTCGTGCTCACCGACGAGATCAACCGCGCGCCGGCCAAGGTGCAGTCAGCGCTGCTGGAGGTCATGGCTGAGCGCCAGGTGTCGATCGGCGGGGTCACGCACCCGCTGCCGGACCCGTTCCTCGTGCTGGCCACCCAGAACCCGATCGAGTCCGAGGGCGTCTACCCGCTGCCCGAGGCCCAGCGCGACCGCTTCCTCATGAAGGTCCTCGTCGACTACCCAAGCCCGGAGGAGGAGCGGGAGATCATCTACCGGATGGGGGCGACCCCGCCGGTGGCCGAGACCGTCCTCGGCCCGGACGACCTCGTGCGCATGCAACGCACCGCCTCGCAGGTCTTCGTGCACCACGCGCTGGTCGACTACGTCGTCCGGCTGGTGGTCGCCACCCGGGCACCGCGCGAGCACGGCATGGACGACGTCGCCGCGTGGGTGTCCTACGGCGCCAGCCCGCGCGCCTCCCTCGGGCTGATCGCGGCCAGCCGGGCGCTGGCGCTGGTCCGCGGCCGCGACTACGTGCTCCCGCAGGACGTCCTCGACGTCACCGCCGACGTGCTGCGTCACCGGCTGGTGCTCTCCTACGACGCGCTGGCCGACGGCGTGCCCGCCGACCACGTGATCAAGCGGATCCTGCAGACCGTGCCGCTGCCCCAGGTGGCCCCCCGCCAGCGCTCCGGTGGCTTCGGCCCGGGCAGCCCCGGCGGGCCCTCGGTACCTCCCGCGCCGCCGTTCGGTGGCCCGCAGTTCGGCCCGCCCGGTCCGCAGTACGGCCCGCCGGGTCAGCCGTTCGGCGGCCCCGGCCAACCCGGCCCCGGCCAGCCGTTCGGCGGCCCGGGTCAGCCCGGCCCCGGCCAGCCCGGTCCCGTCCCGCCCGGCGGTCCGTACGGCAGCCCGGGACAGCCG
>JALYNA010000330.1 GCA_030773455.1 Actinomycetota bacterium | reverse complement strand
GGCCAGCTCGGGGACGGCGAGCGCGTCCACCGCGCGGCGCAGCGAGGCCAGCTCCCCGCGGCACTGCGCGCAGGCGTCCAGGTGGGCGGCGTCGGTGGCCGGCAGCGGCTCGCCCAGCGCCGCCAGGGACAACTGTTCAGGCGTGCAGTGCTGCACCGTCCACCTCCAACCGTGACCTCAGGCGTTCGAGGGTGCGCCGGATGTGGGACTTCACCGTGCCGAGCGGCAGGCCGGTGCGGTCGGCGATCTGGGTGTGCATGAGGTCCTCGAAGAAGGCCAGCTCGATGATCCCCCGCTGCGGCTGGCCGAGTCGCTCCAGCTCGCCGAGCAGCAGCACGCGATCGGCGACGGACGTGTCGACCTGCGGGCCGGTGGTCTCCGGTGCCGAGCGGGCCTGGGAGATCGCGGCCTCGGCGGCGCAGCGCTGCCGGTCGCGACGGGCCCAGGTCTCGGCGATCTTGTGCCGGCAGACGCCGACCAGCCAGGCCGGCAGCGGGCCCTGCTCGGGGCGGTACCCGAGCGCGGCCGGTTCAGGCGGAGACGAACACCTGCTGGGTGACGTCCTCGGCGTCGGGCCGGGCCCGAAGGCCCGCACCGCCATGCCGTGGATCTGCCCGGCGTAGCGCTCGTAGGACCAGGCCAGCGCCTGCTCGTCGCCGGCGGCGAACCGGCGGCCGACCTCGGCGTCGTCGGGCCCGGGATCGGCATCCCGCAGCGGGGTGACGTCCGAGCTCACCCGGCCGACCCTAGCCGCCGCGCGGGAGGACGCGGCCCCCTGCAGGGTCCCGCTGCGGCCCCGTCCCGGGTCCCGCCGCGGCCCCGTCCCGGGTCCCGCCGCGAGCGTGCGAGTGGTGGGGAGGACGGGGTCCTTCTTCGGTGGGGGGCAGGGGGGTCCCTCTTTCAGGCCGGGACGGAGAGTGAGACGCCGAAGTCGCCGTCCGGGTCGGTCCACCAGGAGGTCAGGGTCAGCCCGGCCGCGGCGAGTTCGGCCTCGACCCGCTCGCGGCGGAACTTCGCCGACACCTCCGTCCGCATCTCCTCCCCGGCCGCGAACCGGACGTCGAGGTCGAGCGCCGGCACCCGCACCAGCTGGTCGGCGCGGGAGCGCAGCCGCATCTCGATCCACTCGTGCTCGCCGTCCCACACCGCGACGTGCTCGAAGGCCGACAGGTCGAAGTCGGCGCCGAGCTCCCGGTTCAGCACCGCCAGCACGTTGCGGTTGAACTCCGCGGTGACCCCCGCCGCGTCGTCGTAGGCCCGCACCAGCCGTGCGGTGTCCTTGACCAGGTCGGTGCCGAGCAGGAAGGAGTCGCCCGGCTGCAGCGTGCCGGCCAGGTCGGCGAGGAACGCCGCGCGCGCATCCGGCTCCAGGTTGCCGATGGTGGAGCCGAGGAAGGCCACCAGCCGCCGTCCGGATCGCGGCAGCTTGCCCAGGTGCCGGGTGAAGTCGCCGACGACCGCCTCGACCTCCACGCCGGGGTAGTCCGCGGTGATCGCCGCGCCGGCCGCCTGCAGCACCGACGGGTCGACGTCGCACGGCACGAACAGGCGCAGCGTGCCGGAGTCGCGCAGCGCGTCCAGCAGCAGCCGGGTCTTCTCCGACGTCCCGCTGCCCAGCTCGACCAGCACGTCGGCGCCGGAGGCCGCGGCGATGGCGCCGGCGTGGGCGGCGAGCACGGCCCGCTCGGCGCGGGTCGGGTAGTACTCGGGCAGCCGGGTGATCTCGTCGAACAGCTCGCTGCCCCGCTCGTCGTAGAACCATCGCGGCGGCAGCGTCTTCGGCGCGGCGGTCAGGCCGGCGCGCGCGTCGGTGCGCAGCGCGTCCGCGGCGTCCTCGGGGGCGAGGTGGTTGGTCAGCGAGATCGACACGGTGCTCCAGTGCTCGTCGGTGGATCGGATCAGGTCAGCGGGGTGGTGGTCAGGCCGTCGGGGGTGACCTCGACCAGCGACCGGTCGGGGACGTCGGTCCACCGCGGGTCGTCGTCCCACGGCTCGCTGGCCAGCGCGGTGCCGTCGGGGGTAACCAGGGCCGACAGCGTGTCGCCCCAGGTCGTGGCCAGCAGGCGGGTGCCGTCGGCGGCCAGCAGGTTCAGCCGGGCGCCGGGGTCGGCCGCGCCCACCTCGCGCACGGTGGCGCCGAGGGCGTCGAGCCCCCGGCCGAACACCAGCGCCGCCAGCAGTGCGCTGTCCACGGTGGACTCGGCGTCGCGCACCGGGGGCAGCACCGCGCGGTCGACCCGGCCGTTGTGCGACAGCAGCACCCGCCCGTCGGTGAACGGCGCCGTCGCGCTCTCCTCGATCGGCATGGCCACCGTCGCCGACCGGACGGCGGCCACGACGCAGCCCGACCGGACCACGGGGGCCACCGACGCGAAGGAGGCGTCGGTCCACAGCGGCCGCGCCGAGCGCCAGCGGGCCGGCTGCGCCCGCCCCTCGGCGTAGAAGCCGACGCCCCAGCCGTCGGCGTTGACCGTGCCGTACCGCTGGCGGCGCGGCGCCCACGACTGCACCATCAGCGAGGACGCCGGCTCCAGGACCAGCTCGGCCAGCGTCCGCGGCCGGCCCAGCCAGGCCAGGTGGCGGCACACGGTCAGGCGGCCGTCTCGTCGACGGACCAGGCCAGCCGGAAGCCGCTGAAGACCTGCCGGCGGATCGGGTGGTCCCAGTTGCGGAAGCTCGGCCGCAGGATCGAGGCCCCGACCGCCCACGAGCCGCCGCGGAGCACCCGGTAGTCGCCGCCGAAGAATGGCGCGGAGTAGTCGGCGTAGAGCATCGGCCGGAAGCCGGGCCACGGGGTGAACTCCGAGGAGGTCCACTCCCAGACGTCGCCCATGAGCTGCTCGACCCCGTAGGCCGAGGCGCCCGCCGGGTAGGCGCCGACCGGGGCCGGGCGCAGCGCGTCGCCGCCCAGGTTGGCCAGCGCGGGCGACGGCTCGGCCGAGCCCCACGGGAAGCGGCGGCGGCGCCGGGCGGCCGGGTCCCAGACGGCGGCCTTCTCCCACTCGACCTCGGTGGGCAGCCGCGCTCCGGCCGGCGCCGCGCCCGTCGCGCCGGCCCAGGCCGCGTAGGCCTCGGCCTCGAAGTAGGTGACGTGCTGGACCGGTTCGTCCGCCGGCACGGCCTCCACCACGCCGAAGCGGGTCCGGGTGCCGTCGGCGCCCCAGAACTGCGGCCGCTCCAGCCCGGTATCGACCCGGTGGGCCCAGCCCCGCTCGGACCACCAGCGCCGGTCGTCGTACCCGCCGTCGGCCACGAACGTGGCGTACTCCGCGTTGGTCACCGGCACCTGGCCGATGCGGAACGCCGGGACGTCCACGACGTGCGCCGGCCGCTCGTTGTCCAGGGAGAACGGCTCGTCGGTGGCCTCCACCCCCAGCACGAACTCCCCGCCGGGCACGAGCACCGACGTGCCGGCCACCCCGGGACGGCCGGGTGGCAGCGGCGTACCGGCGCCGAGCAGCGGCGGTCCGGAGCGCAGGTTGAGCGCCTGCAGCATCGTCTCGTCGTGCTGCTGCTCGTGGCTGACGACCATCGCGAAGTCGAAGGGGTCGCCGTCGTCGTCCCGGCCGAGGCGCTCGAGCCGGTCCAGCACCCGGCCGCGCACCTCGCCGCAGAAAGTGCGGGCCTCCACCGGCGGCAGCAGCGGCAGCCGTGCCCGGATCGCGCGGGGCTGGGTGAAGGCGTCGTACAGCGCCTCGACGTCGGCCGGCAGGAGGCCCTCGCGGCGGGCGTCGCCGCGGCGCAGCAGCCAGAGGTCCTCCTGCTGGCCGATGTGCACGAGGTCCCAGACCAGCGGGCTGAGCAGCGGGGTGTGCTGGCGCAGCAGCTCGGGCTCGTCGTGGTCGGTGAGCCGCAGCGTGTGCTGCCGGGCGGTCTCCAGGTCGCGCGCGAGCTTCTCGGTCAGGTCGGTCATCGGTCCTCCGTGGCGGAGAGGAGGGCGGCGGCAGCGTCGCCGGCCCGGGCGGTGTCGAGCAGGGCGTCGCCGGGGCAGCGCCCTCGGTCGACGAGGTCGGTGAGCGCCTCCACCTCCGCCCGCAGGGCGGCGGGCACGGCGGCGCAGGCGGCGGCCAGGCACGCGCGGGCGGCCGCGTGGAGCGCGGGGTCGGCC
>JALYNA010000329.1 GCA_030773455.1 Actinomycetota bacterium | reverse complement strand
CAGCAGGCCGAGCCGCCGACCGCCGGGAGCGCCCCCGCGACGGAGGGCCCCCAGCCGACCGGCCCCGCGCCGCGCCGCCCGCGGATCACCACCCGCAGTGGGTTCCCGCTGACCCGGATGGGCCCGTGGGCACCCGTCGCCGGTGCGGTGGCCGGGCTGCTCGTCGGCCTGGTCGTCGCGCTGGTGCTCGGTGGAGTCGCCGAGGCCTTCCGGGAGCGTCTGGCGCTCGTGTTCCTCACCGTGGGGCTCGGCATGCTCGGCGCGGCCGGCGCGCTGCTGGCCGACGAGGTGCGGCTGGTGCGCCGCGGTGCCCGGGAGGCCGGCATCCGGCCCGCATGGGTGGAGGCGACGGCCAACCTCATCAACGGGCTCACGCCGGCTCGGCTGCTGCTGCTGGCCAGCGCGTTCGTCCTCTTCCTGGCCGCCTACGTCACCTGAGCGGCAGGGCCGGGCGCCGGCCCGGGAGGGCGTCCGGGCCGCTCAGCCGTAGGCCTGCACGGCCAGGTGCGCGGCCAGGCCGAGCCCGGCCAGGCCGATGAGCCGGCGCAGCAGCGTCTGCGGCGCGCGGCGGACCACCCGGGGGCCCATGCGCCCGCCGGCGAACAGGCCGATCGCCAGCGGCAGCGCCGCCGACCAGGCGATCGGGGCGAACACCAGGAAGGCGATCGAGGCGGTCACGTTGGCGGCGAGCAGCACCACGTTGCGCAGCGCGTTGCCGGTGGCCAGACCCTCGCCGGTCGAGAGCAGGAAGGCCGCCAGCAGCATGACGCCGGCCGCGGCTCCGAAGTAGCCGCCGTAGACGGCGATGGCGAGGGTGACCGCGGGCAGCCACCGCGGGTCGCGGTGGGTCGAGTGGGTGGCGGCCCCGCGCTCGGCCAGCTCCCCCGGGGATCGCTGCACCAGCAGCGCGGTCGCGGCCGCCCCGATCAGCCACGGCACGATCCGCTCGAAGGCCTCCGACGGCGTGAGCAGCAGCAGCGCCGCACCGGCCGCGCCGCCGAGGACCGCGCCGGCCGAGAGCCGCAGCACCCGCCGTCCCTGGCCGCGCAGCTCCTCCCCGGAGGCGCTCACCGACCCCACCCCGTTGAGGACCAGCGCCACGGTGTTGGTCACGTTGGCCGTGACCGGCGGCAGGCCGGTCGCGAGCAGCGCCGGGTAGCTCACCAGCGACGCCAGGCCCGCGATGCTGCCGGTCAGCCCCCCACCGATGCCGGCCAGCACGAGGAGGGCGAACTGCGCAGGGGTCACCCGGCGTCGCCACCGCGGTGCGGCGCGGCCCGCAGATCCGCCGGCACGAGCCGGCCGGCGACGATGTCCTCGGCGACGTCGTCCACCACCCGGTCCGCGGCGATCGCCGAGGCGCGCATCGTGGCGATGGCGTCGGTGGCGTCCAGCCCGAAGGCGAGGCCGACCAGCCCCATGGCCTGCCAGACGTGGGCCCATCGCCGGGCGTCGGGCCCGTCCAGCCAGCTGCTGCCGTCGTCGGGGAACTCCGGACCGGTCACCGTGACCGCCAGCTCCTCGGTGGTGGCCAGGGCGACGGCGTCGACGTCGGCGCGGTCCAGCCCGGTCAGCGCCGCGAGGTCGCACACGTACAGGTCGAGCACGACGAGCGGCCCCATCGGCGCCGGCAGGGGCACCGAGAGCACGCCACGGTAGGGGGTCTCGTTGAGCAGCGAGGCCCACAGCTGCGGCCAGTTGCGCGCGATGTCCTCCAGGGAGAAGGCGATCGCCCCGCTCTCGTCGTGTGCGCGCAGGCAGGGGCCGTCGCCGACGGTGAACTGCAGGCGCTCGGCGTGCGCGGTCCGTGGGTCGCTCGCGCCGATCGGCGTCCGCAGCACGCCGACGTGCAGGCTCAGCCCGGCGCCGTCGACGCCCAGCGCGGCGGCGCAGGCCCGGGCCAGCCGGGCGGGCAGCAGATCCGGGCCGGTGAGGTCCGGTGGCGAGGAGGCGAGGGCCACGTCGAATCGTTCGGCGGCGCTCCCGGTCATGGGTCCAGCTTGCCGTTCGGACCCGGCAGCTCCCACACCGGCTCGTCCCGCCGGGTCACTGGGTCAGCAGCACGGCGATCGCGACGCAGCCGAGCACGACGATCGCCGTGCGGAGCACGGCCGAGGGCAGGCGGCGGCCGAACCGGGCGCCGACGTGCCCGCCCACCAGCGACCCGGCGGCCACCAGCCCGGCGGCGCGCCAGTCGACCCGGTCGGTCGCCACGACGATGTAGGCCCCGGCGGCGACGCCGTTGACCGCGGTCGTGAGCACGTTCTTGATCGCGTTGAGCCGCTGCAGGGACTCGCGCAGCAGCAGCCCGAAGACGCCGATCTGCAGCACTCCCTGGCTGGCGGCGAAGTAGCCGCCGTAGCTGCCGGTGGCGTAGGCGCCGGCGAAGAGCGCGAGGAGCCGGCCGCGGCCGATCCGGGACGGCGGGGCGTCGGCGGGCCGGCGGCGCGCCAGAGCCCGTTGCACGAGCGGCTGGACGGCGACGAGCACGACGGCCAGCCCGACCAGGACCGGCACGATGGTCTCGAAGGTGCTCGCCGGCAGGGTCAGCAGGAGGAAGGCGCCGGTCATCGCGCCCCAGCACCGAGGCGGGCAGCAGCCGCAGCAGCAGCCAGCGCTGTCCGGCCAGCTCGCGGCGGTAGCCCAGCGACCCGGCGAGGTTGCCCGGCACCAGGCCCAGTGAGTTGCTGATCGTCGCCGTCACCGGCGGCAGGCCGACGCCGAGCAGCACCGGGAAGGTCACCAGCGTGCCCGAGCCGACGACGGCGTTGATGGCGCCCGCGGCCAGCCCCGCCGCGGCGACGGCGAGCACCTCCGGCCCCGTCATGTCCGCGACCACACCGGCGGCCTACCGGCCGACACCGCGGCCAGGTGCCGTCCCCCCGTTGGGCCGAGCCGCTCCACGTGGCCCCGTCGGGAGGGCCGCGGCCCCCTGCAGGGTCCCACCGCGAGCTCGCGAGTGGTGGGGGGCAGGGGGTCCTTCATCAGTCCCTCCGCCCGGCGTCGACGGGGCGGAGGACGACGGCGCCGTCGGCGTCGGAGGCCTCGAGGTCGACCTCGACGTCGAAGCCCCAGTCGTGGTGGCCGGCGGGGTCGTCGAGGATCTGCCGCACCCGCCAGACGCCGGGCTCGCTCTTGTTCCAGACCAGCAGCGCCGGGCCGCGGGCGTCGGCCCCGGTGTTCAGCTCGGCGTGCTCGGCGAAGTAGGCCTGCACCACCTCGCCCCACCGGTCGGCGTCCCACCCGGAGCCGCGGTCGAGCTCGCCGAGGTCGTACCACCGGCGGCGGGCGATGAGCTCCACCCGGCGGAACAGCTGGTTGCGGACCATCGCGGTGAACGCCCGCTCGTTGCCGGTCAGGGGCCGCGGCCGGACCGGGACGGCGACGGGCGCGTCCAGCGGCTGGTCCGTGCTGGTCAGCTGCTCCCACTCGTCCAGCAGCGAGGAGTCCACCTGGCGGACCAGCTCGCCGAGCCACTCGACGAGGTCGGTGACCTCCTCGGTGCGGGCGGCGGCGGGGACGCCGGAGCGCAGCGCCTTGTAGGCGTCGGAGAGGTAGCGCAGCACCGCACCCTCGGCCCGGGTCAGCCCGTAGGTGTTCACCAGCTCTCGGAAGGTGAACGCCCGTTCCCACATCTCCCGGACCACCGACTTCGGGGACAGCTGCGCGTCGGCGGCCCACGGGTTGAACCGGGTGTAGACCTCCAGCGCGTGGCCGAGCAGCTCCTCCAGTGGCTTGGGGTACGTGATGTCCTCGAGCAGCTCCATGCGCTCCTCGTACTCGATCCCCTCGGCCTTCATCTGGGCCACCGCCTCGCCCTTGGCCTTGTTGAGCTGGGCGGCGAGGATCTGCCGCGGGTCGTCGAGGGTGGCCTCGATGACGCTCACCACGTCGAGGGCGTAGGTGTCCGAGTGGGGGTCCAGCAGCTCGATGGCGGCCAACGCGAAGGTCGACAGCGGCTGGTTGAGGGCGAAGTCCCGCGGCAGGTCGAGGGTCAGGTCGTAGCGGCGTCCGTCGGGCTCGGGCTCGTCGAGCCGCTCCAGGACGCCGGCCTGCAGCAGCGACCGGGCGATGCCGATCGCGTCCCGGATGTGCCGCAGCTGTCGCTTGCGGGGCTCGTGGCTGTCCGTCAGCAGCCGGCGCATCGCGACGAACGGGTCGCCGGGGCGGTCGACGACGTCGAGCACCATCGCCGTCGACACCCGGAAGTGGCTGGTCAGCGGCTCGGGCTCGGCGTCGACCAGCCGGCGCATGGTCCCCTCCGACCACGGCACCATGCCCTCGGGCGCCTTCTTTCGGACCAGCTTGCGGCGCTTCTTGGGGTCGTCGGCGACCTTGGCGAACTGCCGGAGGTTCTCCACCTCGTGCTCGGGCGCCTGGACGACGACGGTGCCGGCGGTGTCGTAGCCGGCGCGCCCGGCCCGCCCGGCGATCTGATGGAACTCGCGGACGCTGAGCAGCCGGGTGCGGGTGCCGTCGTACTTGGACAGCGCGGAGAACACCACGGTGCGGATCGGCACGTTGATGCCGACGCCCAGGGTGTCGGTGCCGCAGATGACCTTGAGCAGGCCGGCCTGGGCCAGCTGCTCCACCAGCCGCCGGTACTTGGGCAGCATCCCGGCGTGGTGCACGCCGATGCCGTGGCGCACCAGCCGCGACAGCGTCGTCCCGAAGGAGGTGCTGAAGCGGAAGCCGCCGATCGTGTCGGCGATCGCGGCCTTCTCCTCCCTGGTGCACACGTTGACGCTCATCAGCGCCTGCGCGCGCTCCAGCGCGGCGGCCTGGGTGAAGTGGACGACGTAGACCGGGGCCTGCCGGGTGTCCAGCAGCTCCTGGATGGTCTCGTGCATCGGCGTCGTCGCGTAGTAGTGGTGCAGGGGCACCGGGCGCTCGGCGTGCGCCACCAGTGCGGTGGGCCGGCCGGTGCGGCGGGTGAGGTCCTCGCGCAGCCAGCCGGTGTCGCCGAGGGTGGCGCTCATCAGCAGGAACTGCGCGTCGGTGAGCTCCAGCAGCGGTACCTGCCAGGCCCAGCCGCGGTCGGGGTCGCCGTAGAAGTGGAACTCGTCCATGACGACCAGGCCGATGTCGGCGTCGGCGCCCTCGCGAAGGGCGATGTTGGCGAGCACCTCGGCGGTGCAGGCGATGATCGGCGCATCCCGGTTGACGGCGGCGTCGCCGGTGAGCATGCCGACGTTCTCGGCGCCGAAGACGCCGCAGAGGGCGAAGAACTTCTCGCTGACCAGCGCCTTGATCGGCGCGGTGTAGTAGCTGCGCCGTCCCGCCGCCAGCGCGGCGTACTGGGCGCCGGTGGCCACCAGCGACTTGCCCGAGCCGGTCGGCGTGGCCAGGACGACGTTGGCGCCGCTGACCAGCTCGATCAGCGCCTCCTCCTGCGCCGGGTACAGCGTCGTGCCGTGCGCCTGCGCCCACGCCGCGAAGGTCGTGAACAGCCCGTCGGGGTCGGCGCCGCGGGCGCGCAGCGCGGTGAGGTCGCGGGGGTCGTCGAGGAGAGGGGGAGCGGTCATCGTGGGGGACAGCGTGCCCGACGGCTACTCCCTTCCCGGCGAGGTGGGCCGGTTCAGTGTCCCGAGGCCGGGTAGGCGCAGGCCGTACCGACGCCGGCATCGATGGAGGACGACCGTGTCCGAGCCCCGCCCCGAGTCCCAGCCCGCCCAGCAGCAGGAGGTCCCCGGCACGCTGGGGGAGATGGACCCGAAGCCGGACCACGGCGAGGAGAGCTACCGCGGCTCGGGCCGGCTGACCGGCAAGGCCGCGGTCATCACCGGCGGCGACAGCGGCATCGGCCGCGCCGCCGCGATCGCCTTCGCCCGGGAGGGTGCCGACGTCCTCGTCTCGTACCTGAACGAGCACGAGGACGCGAAGGACACCGCCCGCTACGTCGAGGAGGCGGGCCGCAAGTGCGTGCTGGTCGCCGGCGACCTGGCCGACCGCGCGCACCAGAAGACGATCATCCCCAAGGCCGTCGAGGCGTTCGGCAAGGTGGACATCCTGGTCAACAACGCCGCCTTCCAGATGAGCCACGACTCGCTGGACGAGGTCTCCGACGACGAGTGGGACCACACGCTGGCCCTGAACCTGACGGCGATGTTCACCCTGTGCAAGGACGCGATCCCGCACATGCAGCCCGGCGCGTCGATCATCAACTCCTCGTCGGTCAACTCCGACAACCCCAGCCCGAACCTGGCGCCGTACGCCATGACCAAGGCCGGCATCGCCAACTTCACCGCCAGCCTCGCCCAGATGCTGGCCGAGAAGGGCATCCGGGCCAACAGCGTCGCCCCCGGCCCGGTCTGGACGCCGCTGATCCCGGCCACCATGCCGGACGAGAAGGTCGAGAGCTTCGGCCAGCAGTCCCCGATCGGCCGCGCCGCCCAGCCCGCCGAGCTGGCGCCGGTGTACGTGCTACTGGCCAGCGACGAGGCGTCCTACGTCTCCGGTGCCCGGGTGGCGGTCACCGGCGGCAGGCCGATCCTGTGAGCCGGCCGGTCAGCGGACCGAGCCGGCGACCACCGGCTCGCTCCACGGCGTGACGGATCCGTCGGCGCGCACGCCGCGGACCTGGTAGGCCAGCGCCGCAGCGTCGGCCAGGGCGGCGACCCGCCCGGGGTCGTCGGCCGGCGCAGCGTCGGTGCCCCGCGCCAGATGCAGCTCGACGCACTCGCCGGGCAGCTGCTCCACACGCGGGGAGGCGCCCTCGGTCGTGACCGCCTGGACCTCCCAGCGCTCGACGTCCTCCCCGGGCAGCGGTGCGAAGCACGCCCCCCAGGTGGTCGACCAGGTGCCGGCCGCGGCGTCGACGTCGTCGGTCAGGGTCGCCGAGGCCAGGATCGGGGCCTGCCCGGCCACGACCGCCGAGGAGGGCGCCGTAGCCGCGGTCTGCGTCCCGTCGGCGAGCGAACAGCCGGCGAGCCCGGCGGCCAGCGCGAGGAGCGCGGCCACCGGGCCCACCGGACGGGGCAGCGAGGTCACCACTCGACGGTGCCGAACACCTCGCCGTTGAGGATGATCGTGTTCGGCGGGACGACGGCGCCGGCGGGCAGGTCGGTGCCGACGACGGCGCTGCGGTCCCCGATGCTGGCGCCCTCGCCGACGGTGCTGCGGAAGACGATGGCGCCGTCGGAGAGGGTGGCGCCGTCATCCACCACCGTGGGCTCTTCCTCCTGGTCCTCGGTGACGACCCGACCGCCGCCGTGCACGATCACGCCCTCGCCGAAGGAGACGTCGTCCCCGACGACGAGGTCGGCGTGCTCCAGCACGTGGAAGATGACGTCGTCGTCCATCCCGTCGATGCGGCCCAGCGCGATCGGCTCGCCCTCGTCGGCGCGCAGCGAGATGTCGTCGCCGACGACCTCGTCGAACCGCTGAACCGGTCGCCGAGGTCCACGTCGCCGATGACCCGGTTGCGGTGCCCGGGCACGGCCAGCTCGGTGCCGGCGAAGCTGGGCACGTCCCGGTCGGGGTTGAACTCGCTCCCTCCCGGGTCGACGTTCACGCCGTGCACGGCGTTCGGGTCCTCGCGATAGAGCTCGGTGTACTCGCGGGCCAGCGCGATGTTGACCTCGATGACCGCCTCGTTGAAGGCGACGTCGGCCTCGGTGATGTCGCGGACCTTGCCCAGGGACCGATCGTCGGCCTCCTCCTGGGTGGTGACGTTCTTGCCCGGCAGCACGAGGGTCCCGCTGCGCAGGACGACGCCCGGGCCCACCCGGCCCAGCGCCGAGACGCCGGTGTTCTTCTCCAGGACCGCCCCGTCGACCTGTGCGCCGAAGGAGAGGAACACCTCCTGGTCCTCGTCGGGGTCGGCGGGGATGTCACTGCCGGTGAGCGCGATCTGCGCCGGGCCGATGACGGAGGAGCCGTGGGCCATGATGACCCGCTCGCCGACCTCGACCCCGGCCGGTGGCTGGGCCGTCCCGGCCGGGTGCTGCTCGGAGCTGCCGGAGACGCCCGCTCCCTCGCCGGGGTCGCCGACCAGGCGGCGCGCACCGACGACGGACACGTTGTCCTGGACGTTGCTCTCCGCTCCGATGGAGACCGGGGCCTCCTCGTCGGAGACGAGTTCGGCGAAGGGACCCACGTAGACCGAGGTGCCCAGCGTCGTGTGCTCGCCGCCGACGACCCGCGCGCTGGGGTCCAGGAAGGCGGCGGTCTCGGCCGCGCCGTCGGCGGGACAGACCGGGGTGTTCCCGGGAACGGGGTGGCAGCCCTCCTCCTCGGTGCCCGCCGCGGCCTGCGGGACCAGGAACGTGGCCGCCACCAGGGAGACAGCTGCCCCGGTCAGGATGGTGCGTCTCATGCGGGTCGTCCCCTCCGTCGGACCACTCCTGCGGGTCCGCAGCAGCTCCGCCACCCTCGGGTTGCGCGCAACGGGGTGTCGAACGGGACCGGAGGCCTCGGCGCGGCGCCGGGCGCGCCACGCGACGCCACGCGGACCTGCGTGAGGATGCGCACACCGTCGGTCAGGAGCGAGCGGGAGAGGGATCAGGCTCTGAGGCGGCCGACCGCGGCGGCGAGGGTACGGACCTGTTCCGGCCCGACGCGGCAGCAGCCGCCGACCAGTCGGGCGCCGGCCTCGAGCCAGGTCAGCGCGTCGTCGGGGGAGAGGGCCGGGGTGCCGGTCCAGCGGCAGGCGCCGGCGTCCCATCCCTCGCCGCTGTTCGGGTAGGCGATCAGCGGTTTGCCGGCCGACGCGGCGGCCTCCAGTGACGGGCCGACGGCGGACGGCGCGGTGCAGTTGACGCCCACCCCCACTACCGCGTCGACCCCTGCAGCGAGGGCGAACACCGCGTCGGCCGGCTCGCCGCGCCGGGTGCGGACGACGCCGTCGCCGTCCAGCACGGTCGTGAGCGACAGCCACACCGGCACGCCGAGCAGGTCGGCCTCCTCCAGCAGCGCCTCGACCTCGGCGACCGCGGGCAGCGTCTCGCAGGCGATCACGTCGGCCCCGGCCTCGGCCAGCCACTGCATCCGGGGCCGGTGCCACTGCCGGAGCCGGTCGACGCCGAGCGCGTCGGCGTAGCCGCCGGTGTACTCCGAGCCGTCGGCGAGCGCGGCACCGTAGGGGCCGACCGACCCGGCGATCCAGGCCTCCGGCGCGCCGTGCTCGGCGAGGTGCACCGAGCGGACGACGAGCCTCCTCGCCTCCGCGGCGTCCAGCCCGGCCGCGGCCAGCCCCTCCACCGAGGCCTGGTAGCTGGCCGTGGTGGCGACCTGCGCGCCGGCGGCCGCGAAGGCTGCGTGCGCGGCCACGATCGCGTCCGGGTCGTCGTGCAGCAGCCGGGCCGACCACAGCGCCGAGGACAGGTCGTGCCCCTGCGCCTCCAGCTGGGTGGCCAGGCCGCCGTCGAGGACCACCGGACCGGCGGCCAGCGCGGTGGCGAGGGGGAAGTCGGGCATGCGCCGATGGTGCTCGCCCCCGGCCTGCGGTGCCCGCCGCCCGCCCGGAGGATCGGGGCATGGTGTTCATCTGGAGCAGCGGTTGGGGCCCGCGCCGCCGCCGGCGCGGACCGGGCTACGGCCACGGCGGGTACGGCTACGGGCCGGGATACGGCTACGGACCGCGCCGCCGCGGCCACGACCGGGACGGCTCGTGCCTGCGCGACCTGCCGTTCCTCAACACCGGGTGCTGCCTGGCCAACGCCATCGGCTGCAGCGTCGACGGGCTGTTCCTCGTGCCGACGACCGTGCGGCACGTGCACGCCGCCGGCACCGGGCGGCGGGGGACGAGGCTGCGGGACCGGTTGGTGGCCGCCGTCCGGGTCCACCAGCGCGAGGTCAGCCCGCGCCGCCCGCCGTCCTGCCGCTACGAGCCGACGTGCTCCACACGCCGCCCAGGCGCTGGAGCGGCACGGCGCCGGTCGCGGCAGCTGGCTGACCCTGCGCCGGCTGGTGCGCTGCCGGCCCGGTGCGGCCGGTGGCCTCGAC
>JALYNA010000328.1 GCA_030773455.1 Actinomycetota bacterium | reverse complement strand
ACTGTAAATCTGCCGGCTCAGCCTACGAAGGTTCGAACCCTTCACCCGCCACACCCCAGCCGCACGACACGAGCGGCCCCTGACCTGCGTGGTCCGGGGCCGTTCTGCTGCCGCCGTCCCGCCAGCGGCGGGCCGGGGCGGCGAGCGGTGCCCGGCGCGGCATCGACTAGAGTTGCGCTGCTTCGCCGCCCCCTTAGCTCAGTCGGCAGAGCGTCTCCATGGTAAGGAGAAGGTCTACGGTTCGATTCCGTAAGGGGGCTCCACACTCCGGCCAGATCAGACGGCCGGCTCCGGCGGTGTAGCTCAGCCTGGCAGAGCAAGCGGCTCATAATCGCTGTGTCACCGGTTCAAATCCGGTCACCGCTACTCCCGACGGACCCCACGTGTGGGGTCCGTCGCCGTGTCCGGCGTCCGCTGGCCGCGGACCGACAAGGCGAGGAGCGCCCCGTGGCAGCCACCGACATCCGTCCGAAGATCACCCTGGCCTGCCAGGAGTGCAAGAGCCGGAACTACATCACCCGCAAGAACCGGCGCAACGACCCCGACCGGCTCGAGCTGAAGAAGTTCTGCCCGAAGGACCGGAAGCACACGATCCACCGAGAGACGCGCTGACGCGGTCTCAGCACCGCTGAGACCCGCTGACCCAGCGGTTCGTCGAGAGGGAAGGCGGGAGCATGGCGCTCGATGCGGCACTGGTCGGGCGAAGCTACCCGCCGTCGGCGGTCTACGAGGTGGGACGGCAGAAGATCGCCGAGTTCGCCGACGCTATCCGTGAGGCCGACCCGGTGCACCGGGACGCCGACGCCGCCCGCGCGGCCGGCCACCCCGACGTCATCGCCCCACCCACCTTCGCCATCGCCCTGACCCTGTCGGCGGCCGGAGTCGTCGTCGAGGACCCCGACGTCGCGCTGGACTACAGCCGCGTCGTCCACGGCGAGCAGCGCTTCATCCACCACCGGCCCATCCGCGCCGGTGACCGGCTCGTCGCCACGCCCACCATCCAGGCCGTGCGCAGCGTCGGCGGCAACGACCTGCTCACCACTCGGGTGGACGTCGCCACCGAGGACGGCGAACCGGTCTGCTCCGCCACCTCGATGCTCGTCGCCCGGGGGACCCCGTGACCGAGCTCGCGAGGTCACGCATAGGCAGAGCACCGTCGGGCACGTGGACGACGAGCGCCAGCGAGGAGGCCAGGTGACCGCGACGGTGCGGGCCGCCGACGTCGCCGTCGGCACCGAGCTGCCCGAGCAGACCTACCCCGTCACCCGCGCCGACCTGGTCCGCTACGCCGGCGCTTCCGGTGACTTCAACCCCATCCACTGGAACGAGCGGGTGGCCACCGAGGTCGGCCTGCCCGGCGTGATCGCGCACGGGATGATCACCATGGCGCTGGCCGCGCGCGCGGTCACCGCCTGGGCCGGCGACCCAGCCGCGCTGGTCGAGTACCACGTGCGCTTCGGCCGTCCGGTCGTCGTGCCCGACGACGGCACGGGAGCCGCGGTGACCGTCCGCGGGAAGGTCGGCGCGCTCGGCGACGACGGCCGCGCCCGGATCGACCTGACCGTCACCAGCGGCGGCGAGAAGGTGCTCTCGCTGGCCCGCGCCACCGTCCAGCTGGCGTGAGCGGGCGGCGGGCCGGGCTCGCGCTCGCCGCCGCCCTGCTGCTGCTCCCCGGCTGCGGCGCCTCCTTCGTCGACACGCTCGCCGCCGAGGCCCCACCGGCGCCGCCGCAGGAACCGGCCGGGACACCGTCCGGCGGTGACTGCCGGGTCCGCGCCGAGCCCGACCCCACGCGGCCGGTCGTCGGGCTGGACTTCCGGCTGGACGACGACCTGCGCACCGTCACCGGCACCGAGACCGTCGTCTTCACCCCCGACCTGCCCACCGACGAGTTGGTCTTCCGGTTGGTCCCCAACGGGCCCGGCCCGGCCGCGGCCGGCAACCGGCTGCTCATCGACGCCGTGCGGGGGGACGACGTCGTGAGCAGCGGCTACGAGGGCGCGGGTGCCGAGGACCCGGGCGGCCTGTTCGTCGTCCGGCTGGCCGACGGGCTGGCCGCCGGCCAGGCGACCGAGGTGACGCTGGACTTCACGCTCACCCTCGGCGAGGGCGGTTTCGAGCGGGTGGGCGCAGCCGATGGCGTCTCCTGGTGGGCCAGCGGCGCGCCCCTGCTCGCCTGGGAGCCCGGCGTCGGCTGGGCCCGGGATCCCTTCGTCGCCCTCCTCGGCGAGACCGCCACCAGCCCCGTCGCCGACACGACCGTCCGGGTGTCGGCCCCCGAGGCGCTCACCGTCCTCATGACCGGCGACCAGGCCGAGCCCTCCGCGCCGCGGGCCGGCCGGCGCACCTGGACGTCGGTCGAGCCGGTTGCCCGCGACGTCAGCGTCGCGGTGGGGGAGTTCACCACCGCGACCGTCACCAGCGCGGGCGGTACCGAGGTGACCGCCGGCCTGCCGCCCGGCGCGGAGCTCCCGGCGCGCGAGCTCGCGGGGTGGGCCGTGGCCGCGATCGACGTGCTGGAGGCGCGCTTCGGTCCCTTCCCGTACGCCACGCTCACCGTGCCGCTGCTGCCCGACGAGGGGGGTGGCATCGAGTACCCGAGCTCGATCCTGCTGGCCGGCGCGGACCAGGTCGTGCTGCTGCACGAGGTCGCGCACATGTGGTTCTACGGGATGGTCGGCGACTCCCAGTTCCGCGACCCGTGGCTGGACGAGGCCTTCGCCACCTACGCAGAGTCGGTGGCCTTCCCGGTGCCCGACGACGCGGTGGCCCGGCTGCTGGGGACGCCCGGCGAGGTCGGTGCGGCGATGGACGAGTTCGACAGCGCCGGGGGCTACTTCCGGCGCGTGTACGACAAGGGCGGCGCTGCGCTCCTCGCCGCCCGCGAGGCCGCGGGTGAGGAGGCCTTCGACGCCGCCCTGCGCTGCTACGTCGACGCCAACGCCTGGACCATCGCCACCCCGGACGACGTCGCCGCTGCGCTGGCCGACCTGCCGGCAGCGCTCGACGTTCTCACCGACGCCGGTGCGCTGCAACCCGAGGACCTGCCCGACTGAGGGCTCAGCCGGCGCTGCCGAGCAGGCGCTGCATCCGGGTCACGCCCTCGACGAGGTCGTCGTCACCGAGGGCGTAGGACATCCGCAGGTAGCCCGGGGTGCCGAAGGCCTCACCGGGGACGACGGCGACCTCCGCCTCCTCGAGGATGATCTCGGCCAGCTGCACGCTGTCGGCCGCCGTCCGCCCGCCGATCGGCCGGCCCAGCAGCGCCTTGACCGACGGGTACGCGTAGAAGGCGCCGCGCGGCTCGGGGCAGGCCACGCCCGGGATCTCGCGCAGCATCGACACGATCGTCCGCCGCCGCCGGTCGAAGGCCTCCCGCATCGCGGCCGCGGCCGACAGGTCACCGGTCAGCGCGGCGACCGCCGCGGCCTGGGACACGTTGGCCACGTTGGAGGTGGCGTGCGACTGCAGGTTCGTCGCGGCCTTGACGACGTCGGCCGGCCCGACGACCCACCCCACCCGCCAGCCCGTCATCGCGTAGGTCTTGGCCACCCCGTTGACGACGACGCAGCGCTCGGCGAGCTCCGGGACGACGACCGGCATCGACGCCGCGGTCGCCCCGTCGTAGGTCAGGTGCTCGTAGATCTCGTCGGTGAGCACCCACAGCCCGTTCTCCAGCGCCCAGCGGCCGATCTCCTCCACCAGCTCGGGCGGGTACACCGCGCCGGTCGGGTTGGACGGCGAGCAGAACAGCAGCACCTTGGTGCGCGGCGTCCGGGCGGCCTCGAGCTGGGCCACCGACACCAGGTAGCCGCTCTCCTCGTCGGCCACGACCGGCACCGGCACGCCGCCGGCCAGGGCGATCGCCTCGGGGTAGGTGGTCCAGTACGGCGCGGGGAGCAGCACCTCGTCGCCGGGGTCGAGGATCGTGGCGAAGGCCTCGTACACGGCCTGCTTGCCGCCGTTGGTTACCAGCACGTTGGCCGGGGTCACCTGCAGCCCGGAGTCACGGGCGGTCTTGGCGACGATCGCCTCCTTGAGCGCCGGCAGCCCGCCCGCGGGGGTGTAGCGGTGCATCGCCGGCTGGGAACAGGCGGCGACGGCGGCCTGGACGATGTAGTCCGGCGTCGGGAAGTCCGGCTCTCCCGCGCCGAACCCGATCACCGGCTTGCCGGCCGCCTTGAGCGCCTTGGCCTTGGCATCCACGGCCAGGGTCGCCGACTCGGCGATGGCGGCGATGCGGCGGGAGATGCGCCGGTCGGCGGGGGACAGCCCCGGGGACTGTGCGGCGGGCTCCGAGGAGGAGACGGCGGTCATGCCCCCATCGTGTCAAAGTCCGAGGTGCGCGGTCGCCTCCGTTCCGGCCGCGAGCCGTCCAGCGCCGATCGCGGCGTCCGCACGCGCAGTTCGGTGCCCGGCCGACGCCGTGGGACGCCGTCCATCCGTTCTCCGGCGCCTTGGCCCCGGCGGGGTTGGTGGGCGTCCTCGGCGGTCCCGTACACTGGCTGGCCTGGGGCCACTGACCCCGCCACCGGCGTGCCCCGGGACCCTCACAGGGACGGTGCCGACCGGGGCGGGCCACGCGGTCCCGGGCCCGGCCCAGGGCACAGGGGTGTAGCTCAATTGGCAGAGCAGCGGTCTCCAAAACCGCAGGCTGCAGGTTCAAGTCCTGTCACCCCTGCCCGTGCCGCCGGCCCCGGCCGGCGACGTGCAGGACCCGTACGACAGCACGACCACCGACCGTCGGCCCGAGGACAACGGCCACCACCAGCGAGGCGAGCGAGGCGCAGTGAGCGACGAGAAGCCGGCACGCGAGGGCGACCCCCGCGCCGCCTCCGACGCCGAGCCGACCGACGAGCAGCTCGACCGCGAGGCGCCGGGCGTGGCCGACGCCGCCGAGCTGGAGGCCGCGGAGGCCGACCTCGCCGCCGAGGCGGAGACCGACGAGGACAAGGTTGTGGCCGCCCGGCCCACCGGCGCCCGTCGGGGGAGCCGGATCACCGCCGGGGACGACGAGGACGACGACGAGTCGGCCCCCCGCACCCGCCGTGCCGCCCGTGAGCGCACCCCGTCCCGCCCCGCCGGTCGGCCCGCCGAGGGCGGTGCCACCAGATCGCGCGCCGCTGCGCACCGCGACCGCGCCGCCGAGGTACGGCAGCGGCGCAGCCTCCGGCGCTTCCTGCGCGAGGTCGTCGCCGAGCTGCGCAAGGTCATCTGGCCGGGCCGCCGTGAGCTGATCACGTACACGACCGTCGTCATCGTGTTCGTGGCCTTCATCGTCGCGCTGGTGGCCGGCCTGGACCTGCTCTTCGCCCAGGGCGTGCTCGCCGTCTTCGGCTGAGCCCACCCGCGCCTGCACCACCGACAAGGAAGAGACACCGTGACCGACCCTCGCGAGCCCTTCGAGACCGACAGCGCCGTCGAGGCCACCGACCTCGACGACGCCCGCTTCGACGTGCGCGGCACCACGGACGTCGAGACCGGCGCCGGCGAGTCCGGCGCTGCAGAGGGCTCCGTCGACACCGCCGACCAGGACGCCCTGACCGGCGTGGCCGACGCGGCGCCCGACGTGGAGAGCGGCGACCCGGACAGCCTGGCGAGCGACCCGCTGGCCGCTCCGGCACAGTCCTCCGACCTCGACGAGCTGGGCGACCGGACCGAGGACGACGAGGAGGCCGACCCGGTCGAGGCGATGCGCAAGGTGCTGCGCAGCCAGTTCGGCGACTGGTACGTCATCCACTCCTACGCCGGCTACGAGAACAAGGTGAAGACCAACCTGGAGTCGCGCATCCAGTCGTTGGACATGGAGGACTACATCTTCCAGATCGAGGTGCCCACCGAGGAGGTCACCGAGATCAAGAACGGCAAGCGCACCCAGGTCAACCGGAAGAAGCTCCCCGGCTACCTGCTCGTCCGCATGGACCTCAACGACGAGTCCTGGGGGGCGGTGCGCAACACCCCCGGCGTCACCGGGTTCGTCGGGGCCACTTCGCGCCCCTCGCCGCTGAGCATCGACGAGGTCGTCGGCCTGCTCGCCCCTGCGGCCACCCCGCAGGCCGCCCGCACCGCCGAGACGGCGAGCACTGCCGCCGCCTCCGCGCCGACCGCCGTCGTCGACTTCGAGGTCGGCGAGTCGGTCACCGTCATGGACGGGCCCTTCGCGACGCTCCCGGCCACGATCAACGAGATCAACTCCGAGCAGCAGAAGCTGCAGGTGCTCGTCTCCATCTTCGCCCGGGAGACGCCGGTCGAGCTGTCGTTCAACCAGGTCCAGAAGATCTGACCGGAGTCGCTGCACACGCGACCCGATCTGCTGAGAAGAAGGAAGTCATGCCCCCCAGGAAGCGGTTGACCGCGGTCATCAAGCTCCAGATCAACGCCGGTGCGGCCACGCCCGCCCCGCCCGTCGGTCCGGCGCTGGGCCAGCACGGCGTCAACATCATGGAGTTCTGCAAGACGTACAACGCGGCCACGGAATCCCAGCGCGGCAACGTGATCCCGGTCGAGATCTCCGTCTACGAGGACCGCTCGTTCACCTTCGTCACCAAGACCCCGCCGGCGGCGCGCATGCTGCTCAAGGCGGCCGGTGTGGAGAAGGGCTCCGGCGAGCCGCACAAGACCAAGGTCGCCACCGTCACCCGCGACCAGGTCCGCGAGATCGCCCAGACCAAAATGGCCGACCTCAACGCCAACTCCCTCGACGAGGCGGAGAAGATCATCGCCGGCACCGCCCGGTCGATGGGCATCACCGTCCAGTAGGAGGATGCCGTCCTCCCCACCCTCCGCAGGCTCAGGGTGGGACCCGGGACGGGGCCGGAAGCCGCCGGGCTCCGGCGGCGTTCTACCGGCGGGTCCACGAAGGGCCCGTTCGAGCATTCGTGGGAGGGCCCCGCCAGGCCCGTGCACCACACGACTCCCGGCCGACGAGCCGGGGGAGAGGAACCACCATGGCAAAGCACGGCAAGAAGTACCGCGAGCTGGCCGCGAAGGTCGACCGCGAGAACCTCTACACCCCGCTGCAGGCGGCCGGTCTGGCCAAGAAGACCTCGCCGACGGCCTACGACGCCACCGTCGAGGTCGCCATGCGGCTGGGCGTCGACCCGCGCAAGGCCGACCAGATGGTCCGCGGCACGGTCAACCTGCCGCACGGCACCGGCAAGACCGCTCGCGTCATCGTGTTCGCCACCGGTGAGCGAGCCGCCGAGGCCGAGGCGGCCGGCGCCGACCGCGTCGGCTCGGACGACCTCATCGCCGAGATCCAGGGCGGCTTCCTCGACTTCGACGCCGCCGTCGCAACGCCGGACCAGATGGGCAAGGTCGGCAAGATCGCCCGCATCCTCGGTCCGCGTGGGCTCATGCCGAACCCGAAGACCGGCACCGTCACCGCCGACGTCACCAAGGCCGTCAGCGACATCAAGGGCGGCAAGGTCAACTTCCGCGTCGACAAGCAGGCCAACCTGCACCTCGTCATCGGCAAGGTGTCCTTCGACGAGGGCAAGCTCGTCGAGAACTACGGCGCCGCGCTCGACGAGATCAGCCGCGCCAAGCCGGCCAGCTCCAAGGGCACGTACCTCAAGAAGGTGGCCGTGAGCACGACCATGGGCCCCGGCATCCCGGTCGACCCGAAGCGCACTCGCAACCTGCTCGAGGACACCGCCGAGGCGTAGTCCCCGTACCACCGCCCCTCCTCCGCTCGAGCGGGGGAGGGGTGGGCACCTGCTAGGCTCGTCCACGCCCAAGACCGCCGGTCGCCACTGCTCGCAGTGGTCGAAGGCCCCGCACTCGTGCGGGCGGCCCGCGCAGGTGAACACGGACAGACGACCCGGCTCCACCTCCGCACTGCGGGGCCGGACACCTCTGACGCCCCGTGCGCACCCGCGCCGGGGCGTCCTCGCGTTGCAGGGCAGCTCACGCCTGATCCCAGGCGCCGGGCCGGCTCATGACCGAGAGGAGGCGCATGTCCGTCGACAC
>JALYNA010000327.1 GCA_030773455.1 Actinomycetota bacterium | reverse complement strand
ACCAGCGCCAGCACCGCCCCCTCGATGCCCTGCGGCGCGGCGGTGAGGACGGCGACGTGCCGCGCCACCCCGGTCCAGGCCACGTCGGTCGCGGTGCCGGTGAGCGTCCAGCGCCCGGGCCCGTCGCCGTCGTCGGACGGCTCGGCGCTCACCGCGCCGCCGACGGTGAGCGTCAGCGGCTCGGCCGGGTCGGGCAGGTCCAGGCCGGCGGTCAGCAGCGCCGGGCCGGCGACCAGCAGCTGCTCGGCCACCGGCACCGCCCCCGAGCCGGCGGTCAGCGTGCGGACGACGGCCACCGCGTCGGCCAGCTCCCCGCCGGACCCGCCGGCCTCCTCGGGCAGCCCCACCCCGGTCAGCCCGGCGTCGGCCAGGTCGGCCCACAGCCCGGCGTCCCAGGCGGTGTCCGCGGTGAGCGCGAACGGCTGGTGACCGCTGAGGATGTCGCGGACGGTGGCGACCACCAGGTCCTGGTCGCTCATCGCAGTCCCAGCCCGCGCGCCACGATCCCCTTCAGGATCTCGTTGGTCCCGCCTCGGAGCGTGAACCCCGGCTGGTGCAGCTGCGCCTCGGCCAGCGCCCGCCCCAGCGGGTCCGGCGACTCCAGCGACACGGTCACCTCGACCACCCGGCGGATCTCGTCGGCGACGTCGCCCTCGAACGTCGTCCCCAAGTCCTTGACCAGCGCCGCCGGGATGTCCGGCAGCTCGCCACGGTCCAGCGCTGCGGCGATCCGCAGGGAGAGCTGGCGCAGCGCCAGCAACCGCGCCGAGAGCCGGCCGAGGGTGGCCAGCTGCGCCGGGTCCCCGGAGTCGGCGGCGCGGCGGCCGAACTCGGCGATCAGCGGGTAGGTCGACAGGAACCGCTCCGGGCCGGACCGCTCGAACGCCAGCTCGGCGGTCACCTGGTGCCAGCCCCCGCCCTCCTCGCCCAGCAGCATGTCGCCGGGGACGACGACGTCGTCGAACACGACCTCGTTGAAGTGGTGGCCACCGTCCAGGATGCGGATCGGGTTGATGCTGATCCCCGGCAGCGACAGGTCCACCAGCAGCTGGGAGAGGCCCGCGTGCCGGTTCGCCGGGTCGGCCGGGGAGCTGCGCACCAGCACGATCCCGTAGTGGGAGTGGTGGGCGTTCGACGTCCACACCTTGGCGCCGTTGACCACCCAGTCGCCGTCGGCGTTACGCGCGGCGCGGGTGCGGATCGAGGCCAGGTCGGAGCCGGCGTCCGGCTCGCTCATGCCGATGACGAAGTAGCACTCCCCCGCGGCGATCCGCGGCAGGATCTCCTGCCGCTGCGCCTCGGTGCCGTAGCGGAGCAGGTTGGGCCCGGACTGCCGGTCGGCGATCCAGTGCGCCGCCACCGGGGCGCCGGCGGCCAGCAGCTCCTCGGTCACCGCGTAGCGCTCCATCGCCGAGCGCTCGTGCCCGCCGTAGCGCTTCGGCCACGTCATCCCCAGCCACCCGCGCTCCCCCAGCTTCCGGGAGAACGCCGGGTCGACGCCGGACAGCCACGTGTCGACGTGGGTGGTGAAGGTGCCCGCGGCCAGCTCCTCGGCCAGGAACTCCCGCACCTGCGTGCGGACCTCCTCGGCGGCCTCGGACGGCGGCGCGGGCGCCAGGGTCAGTGCGCTGCTCATACGGTGCGACTCCCCACGTCGGTGTGGCTGTGCCCCCTGGTTGTACAGGGCAGCGCCGTGGGCGGCACGGCCGAGGGAGCCGCCGTCACGGGCCGGACGGCGGGGGCGGCGGCGAGTCGGTGGGCGCCTCGCGGTCCTCGCCGTTCCCAGCGTCCTCGCCGTCCCCAGCGTCCTCGCCGTCCCCAGCGTCCTCGCCGTCTCCAGCGTCCCCAGCGTCCTCGTCGGCGCCCCGAGTGAGCTGGCGCAGCTCGGCGACGACGTCGCCGGCCACGGTCGCCAGCGAGGTCACCGCCCCCGACACCAGCCGGCGCACTCCGGGCGCGTCCAGGCCGAGCAGCGCGCCGAACCCGGCGGCGACGTCCACCCCGGGGAGGGCGCCGGGCGGCAGCGGGCCCACCGCCCCGACCTGCCCGTCGGCCAGCTCCGGTGACCAGCGCATCGCGTCCCCGGACATCGTGATGTCGCCGGTGGCCCCGTCGATCGACTGTGTGACCGAGTTGATGGCCCCCGCGTTGGGTCGACGCTCCATGGCCGCCTCCCGCGCCGCACGTGCCCCTGCACCGATGGTGGCCCGCGGTGGCACCGGGCGCCAGGGGGTCGGGGCTGGCCCCGGGCTACGTGCGCCGGGTGATCGCCAGCAGCGCCACGTCGTCGGCGCGCACCCCGCCGGCCAGCTCGGCCAGCAGCCGGTCGCAGAGCTCGTCGGGGTCGGTCGTGCCGGCCCGCACCGCGGCGTCCATTAGCGCGGCCAGGCCGCGGTCGAGATCGACGTCCCGGCTCTCCACCAGCCCGTCGGTGTAGAACAGCAGCGTCGCTCCCGGCGGAGCACGCCCGTCCACTCCACCGCGGAGCCCGGCGCCGGCGGCGCGCCGAGCATCCGGCTGGGCCGCACGTCGAGCAGCTCGGCCGCCCCGTCCCCGACCAGCAGCGGCGCCAGGTGCCCGGCGGAGGCGACCTGCAGCCGGCCGCTGCCCGGGTCGAGCACCGCGAACAGGGCGGTGGCCATCCGCTGCAGGCCGATCAGCGACCACCCCGCCTGCAGCCGGTCGATGACCGCGCTGGGCGGCGGCCGGTCGGCCAGCACCGCCCGGTAGACGCTGCGCAGCTGCCCCATCACCGCCGCGGCGGTGATGTCGTGCCCGACGACGTCCCCCACGGCCAGCGCCACCTGTCCGCCCGGCAGCGGGACGACGTCGTAGAAGTCGCCACCGACATCGGCGCCGCGGCTGGCCGGCAGGTAGCGGACGGCGGCCGCCAGACCCGGCACCGGCGGCGGCGCCGGCGGCAGCAGGTTGCCCTGCAGCGTGTGCGACGTCCGGGTCTCCAGCTCCAGGCGCTGCGCCTTGTCCACGACCTGCGACACCTGCAGCGCCAGCTGCTCGGCCACCTCGACGTCGGCGGGGGTCAGCGGCCCGCGCCGCCGGTCACTGCACAGCGTGAGGACGCCGAGCGCGCGGCCGTCGGCCAGCAGCGGCACGCAGACCATGGTGGCCAGGCCCAGGGTCCGGGCAATCTCCAGGTGCCGGGGGTCGGCGGTGACCTCGGCCAGCCACTGGTCGGTCACCTCGCGGATCCACACCGTCCGGCCCAGCTCCATCGCCTGCACGCTGGGGTGCGGGGCCCCGCGGTGCGGCAGGTGCCGCTCCTCCAGCTCGGCGACCAGCTCCCGCCGGGCCGGGTCGCGGTGCCGCGCGGCCGGCCGGGTCAGCCCGTGCTCGGTCGCCAGGTCGATGACGCACAGGTCGGCCAGCCGCGGCACCGCCAGCTCCGCCAGCCGCTGCGCGGTCTCGGTCACGTCCCCGGCCGAGGCCATGAGCCGGGCCGCGTCGAGCAGGAACGCCGAGCGCTCCGCCGCCCGAGCGGTCTCCTCGTGCAGCCGCATCCGTTCCACCGCCTGGCCGGCCTGGCGGCCCACCGTGGCCAGCAGGTCGGCGTCGGCCTATACCAGCGTGCCCCGTTCACCCGGCGCCGCCAGGTCGATCAGCCCGCTGTCCCCGCTCACCCCGAGCAGCAGCACCAGCGCGCCCAGGTGCCGGTTGTCGGCGTCCACCGGGACGACGACCAGCGCCTCCTGCCCGGCGTCGGCCATCGCCTCGGCCAGGCCGGGCCACACCGCGCGCAGCCCCGCGCCCAGCGGCACCGTGTGCACCCCGCCGCCGCGCACCAGCTCGGCACCGCCGAGCGCCGCGGACTCCATCGCCTCCAGCAGGTCGGCGGGGATGCCGTCGACGGCGACCAGCTCCAGCGGCGGCACCGACGGCCCGGTCCGCCGGCTCGTCCGTCGCTCGGCGGCCAGCCACAGCGCCGCGCCGTTGGCCCCCACGGCCTGCCGGCTGCGGCGCACGATCACCTCGGCCACGTTGCGGGCCGAGGCCGCCGCCGACAGCTCCGCCACCACCTGCTGCAGCGTGTGCGCCCGGCGCTCGGACTCCGCGGCCGCACGCTGCGCGGCGAGCAGCGCGCGCTCGTACCGGCGGCGGGACGTCGCCTCGAACACCGTCGCGCGCACCAGCAGCGCCGTCCCTCCGGAGTCGCGCACCTCGACCGCGTTGAGCAGGCACGGCAGCAGCGACCCGTCGGCCCGGACGACGTCCAGTGCCACCTCCCGCACCATCCCCTGCATGCGCAGCAGCGGCGCCAGGTGGGTCTCGTAGAAGACCCGGCCGCCGACGCCGAGCAACTCCTGGAAACGCTGCCCGATCAGCTCGTCGGCCGGCCGCCCGGTCCACTCGCAGAAGGTGCGGTTGACCTTGACCAGCCGGCCGTCGGGCAGCGCGGAGAAGTAGCCGCAGGGGGCGTTCTCGTACAGGTCGGCCGGGTCGTCCTCGAGCAGCCGGCGCACACCGGGCGGGCCCTCGCGGGGGTCCGGCCGCCGCGGCTCGTCGGTCACCCGGTCTACCCGAGGAACGCCCGGATGGCGGCAGCCGTCTCCTCCGGCGCCGACAGGTGCGGGCAGTGTCCGGTGGCGGCCAGCCGGGTGAGCACGCTGCCGGGGATCTGCGCGTGCACGTAGCTGCCGACCACGTCGGGGGCGATCGCGTCGGAGGTGCACTGCAGGACCAGCGTGGGCACCCGGACGCCGGGCAGGTCGTCGCGGTTGTCGGACAGGAAGGTGACGCGGGCGAACTGCCGGGCGATGTCGGGGTCGGTGCGGCAGAAGCTGTCGGCC
>JALYNA010000326.1 GCA_030773455.1 Actinomycetota bacterium | reverse complement strand
GCTCTTGGGCGTGCGGGATGATCTCCTTGTCGACGAAGGTCCGCACCGTCGCCAGGATCTCCTGCTGGATGTCGGTCAGGTCGGCGGTCTGCGCCAGACGGGTCATCGCGTCGCTCCTCCGGGGACTTTGGTGTCCGTGGGTTACCCGCGAGTATGGGCCACGGCCGGACGTCGCCCCGCGTCGCGCCTGCCCACCCCCGCGACTCGGCGCGTCTAGCGTTCCGCCCGAGCAGCTCCCGACCGTCGGAGGACGACGATGACGCAGGACGACGCCCACCGCGGCGAACCCGGCTCCCAGCCGCCGTCCGGGGGCGGCGAGGGCCAGCGGCAGCCAGGCCACCCCCCGCTGCCCTCCTACGGCACCGGCCAGGAATCAACCTCCGCCGGCGAGCAGGGGTACGGCACCCAGCCGAGCTACGGCGCCCCGCCCGGGTACGGCACCCAGCCGGGGTACGGCGCCCCGCCCGGGTACGGCACCCAGCCGGGCTACGGCGCCCCGCCCGGGTACGGCGCTCCACCCGGGTACGGCACCCAGCCGGGCTACGGCGCCCCGGCCGGGTACGAGGGCCAGCCGGGGTACGGCCCGCCGTCCGGGTACGGCCAGCCGGGCTACGGCATGCCCGGTTACGGGCCGCCGCCCGGGTACGGCTATCCGCGCCCGACCAACACCATGGCGATCCTGGCGCTGGTGATGGCGTTCATCTTCAGCCCGGTCGGGTTGGTGCTCGGCATCATCGCGCGACGGCAGATCAGGGAGACGGGCGAGCAGGGCAGCGGCCTGGCGCTGGCCGGGATCATCGTGGGCGGCATCGGCACCGCTCTGGTCGTGCTCGGCTTCCTGTTCTTCGTCCTGGCGCTCGCTTCGGTCGGCTCCGGCGGCTTCGCGCCTTGACCCCGGCGCCCCGGGGGCATGTGAGGCTTTGCATACGTCCGGGCAGCTGAGACGTAGGTGGAGCCTCCTATTCCTCGGGCGGGTCACCGACCGCCGGCCAGCCCGCTCTCGTAGGCGAGGATCACCGCCTGGACCCGGTCGCGCAGCTGCAGCTTGGCCAGCACGTTGCTGACGTGCGTCTTGGCCGTGGCCTCGCTGACGACCAGCTCCCGCGCGATCTCCGCGTTCGACCTGCCGCGCGCCAGCAGGACGAGCACCTCGCGCTCCCGCGCGCTCAGCCGGCGAGCTGCCCGCTCACCACGGGATCGGGCCGCGGCACGGCGCCGAAGGCCTCGATCACCCGCCGGGTGACGGCCGGGGCCGGGACGGCGTCCCCGGCGGCGAGCGTCCGGACCGCGGCGATCAGCTCCTCGGCCGTCGCGTCCTTGAGCAGGAAACCCCTGGCCCCGGCACGCAGCGCCTCGAACACGTACTCGTCGAGGTCGAAGGTGGTGAGCACCAGCACCCGCGGCGTCGACCCTTCGGCGGACAGCCGTCGGGTTGCGGCCAGCCCGTCCAGAACCGGCATGCGGATGTCCATCAGCACGACGTCCGGCCCGAACCTGCCGACGGCGGCCAGCGCCAGCTCGCCGTCCGGCGCCTCGGCCACGACCTCGACCCCGTCGGCTCCCTCGAGCAGCGAGCGCAGCCCGGCTCGCACCATCGGCTGGTCGTCGGCGATGAGGACACGCACGGTCACGCCGCCGCCCCCTCGCGCATGGGGAGGACGGCCTGCACCACGAAGCCGTTCCCGGTCGGCCGGGCCTGGAGCGACCCGCCGTAGAGGGCGACCCGCTCCCGCATGCCGACCAGGCCGTGGCCGCCGCCGTCCGCGACCGTCCGGCGCCCTCCGTGGTCGCGCACGGTCAGCTCCAGGCCCCGCTCGGCGTACCGCAGGGTCACCTCCACCCGGGCACCAGGGGCGTGCTTGCGCACGTTGGTCAGCGCCTCCTGCACGATCCGGAACGCCGCCAGGTCCAGGCCCGGCGGCAGCGGGACCGATTCCCCCTCGACCACGACGTCGACCGGGACGTCGGCGGCCCGCGTGTCGGCGACCAGCCGGTCGAGCTGGTCGAGTCCCGGCTGAGGCTCCAGTGCGGGCTTCTCGGTGTCGGCGCGCAGCACGCCGAACAGCCGGCGCATCTCGGCCATCGCCTGCCGTGCCGTCGTCTCCACCGCCTGCAGATCCGCGATCTCCCGCGTCAGCTGTGGGTCCAGCCGTCGCCGCACCGCCTGCGTCTGCACGGTGATGACGCTGATCGAGTGCGCGACGACGTCGTGCAGCTCGCGGGCGATCCGGGTGCGCTCCTCCACGACCGCCTGCCGCGCCTGCTCCTCCCGGCTCTGCTCCGCCCGGTCCGCCCGCGCCGCCTGCTCGACGGCTCGCCGTGTGCGGTCCCGCAGGATGCGGCCCACCACCCAGCTGCCCCCGTAGAACACGGCGATGGCGACGAAGTCGCTGGCCTCGCCGTCGAACAGCAGGAAGAACGTCCACATCGGCCCCACCGCGAGAGCCAGACCGACGTAGGCGCGCGGCGGGTCCAGCTGCGCCCCGCAGGTGTAGGACACCAGCAGGAGCGCCACGAAGATGGCCAGCTCGCCGTTCGGGTCGATGGCGAGGGTCCCGAGGACGACGACCGCGATGACGAGGAGGGGAGCCCGTCGCCGGAAGGCGATGGATCCCATGATCACCAGCATCAGCGGGACATGGATCCACAGCGGGCGGACGGTGGGGGCCGTCGTCGTCTCGACCAGGCCCGCGACGACGAGGACGGCGGCCACCACCGCGTCGACCAGGCCGGGCCGTCCGGCGAGGATCCGCTGCATGGTGGGCGCAACCTAGCGCGCAGGCCGGCACGGTGGAGCCGCCGTCGCCGTCAGTCCGCCGGTCCGCTGGCCGGGAGGGAACCCGTCCAGGCGCTCCGGTCGGCCCGCGCCAGAGCGACCGACAGGACGGCGAACCCGGCGGTCATGACGGCAGCCCCCGCCACGTTGGCGCCGATGGCCATGAAGCCGCCACCGAGGCCGGCGACGACCGCCGCAGGCGCCCACCACGGGACCAGACCGCCCCGCCAGGCGGCGAGGGCCGCCACGGGGAGGCCGAGGAGCAGGCCCAAGCCGCCGGTGGCCGCCATGAGCATCAACGCCCACATGCCCTCCATCTGCCCGTTGACCTGCACGGTGCCCTCCGCGCCGAAGACCTGGCCGATCGCGGAGTCGTAGAAGTCGGCCAGCAGGAAACCGGGGATGGTGCTGATCCCCAGCCACGCCAGGACACCGCCCACGTTGGCCAGCCAGCCGCCCCGCCGGCGGACCAGTCCGACCAGCATGAGCGCCGCGGCTCCCATGAGGGCGTAGGACAAGTGGTAGGCGAGGGACTTGACCTGGACGGAGTCCGGGTCGGCCGCGTAGGCGGCGTACATCGCTGCGCCGTCCTGGTCGACGCCGGGATCGGCGGCCGCGGCCACCACCGCGCACACGCCGGCCAGCGCGGGAGCCAGGATCAGGATCCAGCGACGCGCCGCGAGGGCGGACGAGCCGGCGCGGGCGTCGGTGCGGGGGGCGGCGGGCGCCACGGCGGTCTGGTCGACCATGGGAGGACCTCCTCGTTCGGGAACGTCCTCGAAGCGTGGCCGCACCTGCTCAGGGGGCACATCGGCCGAGCCGCCGATCTGCGGCTCGGCCGTGCGGCCGAGCCGCGGTCAGCCCTCCGGCGGGGTGAACGACGAGGTGCGCTGCATGCCCGCAGCGCGGCCCTTGCCGGCGATCACCAGCGCCATCTTGCGGCTGGCCTCGTCGATCATCTCGTCGCCGAGCATCGCCGAGCCCTTCTTGCCACCGGCCTCCGAGGTCGCCCAGTCGTAGGCGTCGAGGATGAGCTCGGCGTGGTCGTAGTCCTCCT
>JALYNA010000325.1 GCA_030773455.1 Actinomycetota bacterium | reverse complement strand
TGCTGCTCGGCACGGTCGGTCAGGACATCGCCACGGGCACGCCGCGCTTCACCTTCGGTCAACGGGAGCTCTTCGGCGGCCTGAACTTCGTGTCCCTGGCCGTGGGCCTGTTCGGCGTCGCCGAGATACTCCGCAACCTGGAGAACGAGACGACCCGGACCGTCATGATCAAGAAGGTCAAGAACCTGTTTCTCTCGAAGGCGGACTTCCGGCGGATCACCGCGCCCGTGCTGCGTGGTACGGGCCTGGGGTCGGCCCTGGGCGTCCTCCCCGGCGCCGGACACGTGCTCGCGTCGTTCGTCTCCTACTCCGTGGAGAAGCGCGTCTCGAAGCATCCGGAAGAATTCGGGAAGGGGGCGATTGAGGGCGTCGCCGGGCCCGAATCGGCCAACAACGCCGCCGCCCAGACCTCGTTCATCCCGTTGCTCACCCTGGGGATCCCGGCCAACTCCATCATGGCGCTGCTGATCGGCGCCTTCATCATCCAGGGCATCGTTCCGGGCCCGAACGTCGTCACCGACGAACCCGCCCTCGTCTGGGGACTCATCGTGTCGATGTGGATCGGCAACCTCTTCCTGGTGCTGCTGAACCTCCCGCTGATCGGCCTGTGGGTGAAGATGCTGACCATCCCGTACCGGGTGCTCTTCCCGGCGATCATCGCCTTCGCCTCCATCGGCACGTTCTCCCTGGGCCTGAACGCCTATCACGTCTACGCGATCGTCTTCTTCGGCATCCTGGGATACGTCCTGATCAAGCTGGGCTGCGAGCCGGCGCCCCTGCTTCTGGGCTTCGTGCTCGGGCCGCTGCTGGAGAGATACCTCCGCCGGGCCCTGACCATCTCCCAGGGGGACGCGACGGTCTTCCTGACCCGACCGGTCTCCCTGACCCTGCTGATCCTGGCGGTCCTGGCCTTCGTGATCGCGGTGCTGCCCGCGGTCCGTCGCAAGCGCGAGGTCGTGTTCGAGGAAGAGGACTAGCAGCACGGGGCCGCCGTCGCATCGGGTGCGGCGGTGGCCCCGTCGCCGTCGAGGTCCCACCCGTCGGCGACCGATCCGCCCGTCGGTCGGGGCGCCCGGCGGCCGGTCGCGCGGGGACGTCCGGGCGCCGGCACGCCCGGGACGGTGATCACCCGCACGGCCAGGGGTCGCCAGCCGGAACGGCCCGTCCGGACGCCGGTCGGTACGGGCAGCGGACGCCGGCGGGCTACGCCAGGACGCTCTTCAGCACCGGCGCCAGCGACGCCTTCTGCTCGAGCCCGATGCCCGGCGCGTCCGGAGGCGCACGTGGCCGTCCTCGATCGGATAGCCGTCGGCGAAACCGCCGAAGGGCTCGAAGATGCCGGGGTAGGACTCGGCGCCGTGCAGGTGGAACGCCGACGCGATGGACAGGTTGAACTGGTGACCACCGTGCGGAACGCACCGGTCGGGGTTCCAGCCGGAGTCGAACAGCATCGCCACGGTCCGCCGGAACTCGGTGAGCCCGTAGCTCAACGCCGGGTCCATCTGCAGGATGTCCCGGTCGGGGCGCAGTCCTCCGTAGCGGATGAGGTTGCGGGCCTCGTGGAAGGACAACAGGTTCTCCCCCGTCGCCAGCGGGCCCTCGTACCGTTCGGCCAGCCGGGCCAGATCTTCGAAGTCCAGCGGGTCACCGGCCTCCTCGTACCAGCGCAGGGGGTAGGCGCTGAGCGCGTCGGCATACGCCAGGGCCTGGTCCAGGTCGAAGCGCCCGTTCGCGTCCACCGCGAGGTCGCAGCCCTCGGGCAGCACGTCGAGGACGGCCTCGATGCGCCGCAGGTCATCCTCCAGCGGAGCGCCGCCGATCTTCATCTTGACCGTGCGGTAGCCCAGGTCCAGGTAGGAGCGCATCTCCGCCTGCAGAGCCTCGATCCCACGCCCCGGGTAGTAGTACCCGCCCGCGGCGTAGACCCAGACCTTCTCGGCCGGGGTGGCCGGCGTGCGCGGGTCCCGGGCCCGGTCGCTGAGCAGCCGGTTCAGCGGGACGTCGGCGAGCTTGGCGGCGAGGTCCCAGGACGCCATGTCGAGGATCCCCATCGCGACCGCGCGGTCGCCGTGGCCGCCGGGCTTCTCGTCCTTCATGGCCGCACGCCAGATGAGCTCCGGGTCCAGGTCACCGTGCTCGCCGATCAGGCTTTCGGGCTGGGCCTCCAGGACCCGCGGGATGATCCGGTCGCGCAACAGGCCGCCCTGCGCGTACCGCCCGTTGGAGTTGAAGCCGTACCCGACGACCGGCTCCCCGTCGCGCGTCTGGTCGGTGACGATCGCGAGGACGCTGACGGTCATCTTGGAGAAGTTGATGAACGCGTTAGACATGTCCGTCTCGATGGGGACGGTCTTCTCGCGGATGTCGATGATGCGCACTGGCTGTGACATCTCCGGGGGGAACGGGCCGGGCACCACCGACCCGATCCGCTCGGGACCGGATCCGCGACACCGCGGCCGTCAGGGTCTCGCCCCCGGAAGGAGCCCGGGCGGGGCGATGTGGCCACGAGCTCCGCGCCGCGCGCCGGAGGCCACCCTGCCTCGACGCCGCCCGGGTCGTCGGCCGTCCCGATCCTGGTACTGGAGGACCGCTTCGTCAAACGTCGAGCAGCCACTGTCGCGCTGTTGCCCCTGCTCCCGGCCGGTGCACCGGCGCGGGAGCGCGCGGACCAGCGCGAGAGTGCGCGTCGACCCCCGCGGTGCCGCCACCGGGACGGCTCAGCCCTGCACCGGCTCCCGGCAGCCGGACCGCAGCGCCCGCGCGGCGGTCGCCAGCACCGCGACCACGTCCCGCGCGAAGCCGACGTCGCACGGGTGCGTCCCGCCGGTCACCGCGGCCGCGTGCAACTCGTCGACCGCGGCGGAGAAAGACTCGACCGGGCCCTCGGTGTCCGGCAGCAGCACCAGCCGGCCGGCGTCCCCGTGCACGAAGAACTCGATGCCCGTCGACAACGGCGCGGCGGTGTGCGACAGCGTCACCGTCGAGGTCACCCCCGGGGTGGCGTGCTGCAGCACCAGGTGCACGGTGTCCCCTGCCCCGGCCCCGGCCTGCACGGACGCGACCGGGCCGAGGGTGGGCACCAGCAGCGAGAGCGCGTGCGGGCCGATGTCCCACAGCGCGCCGTGCTCGCGGCGCCAGGCGGAGTCGAAGGGGCTGCCGGCCAGCGCGCTCAGCCACGAGCCGGCGCCCCCGGCCAGGCGGGTGCGGGCGGCCTGGGTCAGCCAGGTCGACGTCCCTGCCTGGAAGCGGAAGGTGAAGAACACGACCGAGGCCACCCCCGCGGAGCGCACCGCGGTGACCACCCGGTCGGCTTCGTCGAGCGAGAGCCCGATCGGCTTCTCCAGCAGCAGGTGCCGGCCGGCGGCCGCGGCCTGCTCGGCCAGCCCGACCTGCACCGATGGCGGGACGGCGATGGCCACGGCGTCGACCCGGTCCAGGAGGGCCGCCAGGTCCGCAAAGCCGGGGACGTCGAACTCCGCGCCGAGCTCCTCGGCCTTGGCCGGGTCCCGGCCCCACACGCCGACGAGCTCGGCGGTCGGGTGCCCGGCCAGCGCGGCCGCGTGGACCGTCCGTGCCCAGTGGCCGGTGCCGAGCACCCCGAAGCGCACGGTCAGACCGCCCCGAACTGGCGGTCGCCGGCGTCCCCGAGGCCCGGGACGATGTAGGCCCGGTCATTGAGCCCGTCGTCGACCGAGGCGGTGAACACCCGCAGCGGCAGCCCGCTGTCCTCCAGCCGGCGGATCCCCTCCGGCGCGGCCAGCGCGCACAGCACGGTGATCGAGGTGGCGCCGCGCCCGGTCAGCAGCCCGCAGCAGTGCACCAGCGAGCCGCCGGTGGCCAGCATGGGGTCGAGGACGAACACCTCCCGGTCGACCAGCGATGCCGGCAGGGAGGCCATGTAGGCCTGGGGCTGGAAGGTCTCCTCGTTGCGGGCCAGGCCGACGAAGCCCATCTGGGACTCCGGCAGCATCCCGTGCGCGGTGTCGGCCATCCCGAGGCCGGCCCGGAGCACCGGCACGATCAGCGGCGGCGAGGCCAGCCGGTAGCCGGTGGTGGCGGTGACCGGCGTGGTGATCGGCTCCTCGGCCACGGGCAGGTCGCGGGTGGCCTCGTAGACCAGCATCTGGGTCAGCTCGGCCAGCGCCGCGCGGAACGCCGCGTTGTCGGTCCGCTCGTCCCGCATCCGGGTCAGACGGGCACGGGCCAGCGGGTGGTCGACGACGGTGAGCTGCACGCGCGACACGGTATCGGCCGGGTGGTCGGGCCTCCCGGCGCTGACACCCCGCCAAGGGGACGCACATCCGGTCCGGGCCGGGGCTGGAGCCCGTGCACCTGGTCGAGGACCTCACCGGGTGAGGACGTCCGCCCCCGCACGGGCGCAGGGGACAATGCGCGCATGACCCACGTGCTCGGCCCCGGCGCGCTGTCGGCCGACGGGCACGCGGTGAGCGCGCCGCCGCCCTTCGGCGACGTGACCCGCTCCGGCGCCGCCTTCCGGGCCTTCCTGCACGGCCTGCCGGGGGTCGACCAGGTCGGGGCCGAGGCACGCGCCGCCGTCCTCGGCACCCGGTCGGTCAAGACCACCGCCAAGGCCTGGGCGATCGACACCGCGATCGCGATGGTCGACCTGACCACGCTCGAGGGCGCCGACACCCCGGGCAGGGTCCGCGGCCTGGCCGCCAAGGCCCGCCGTCCCGACCCCGGCGACCCGACGACACCGCAGGTCGCCGCCGTCTGCGTCTACGGCGACCTGGCCGGCATCGCCAAGGAGGCCCTGGCCGGCACCGGCATCTCCGTCGCCGCCGTCGCCACCGCCTTCCCCAGCGGCCGCGCCAGCCGGGCGGTGAAGCTGGCCGACGTCCGGGACGCCGTGGCAGGCGGCGCCGACGAGATCGACATGGTCATCGACCGCGGCGCCTTCCTGGCCGGCCGCTACCTCGACGTCTTCGACGAGATCGTGGCGGTCAGGGGCGCCTGCGGGGAGGCGCACCTCAAGGTCATCCTGGAGACCGGGGAGCTGGGAACCCTCGACAACGTCCGCCGCGCCTCCTGGCTGGCGATGCTGGCCGGCGCGGACTTCATCAAGACCTCCACCGGCAAGGTCTCCCCCGCGGCCACCCTGCCGGTCTGCCTGGTGATGCTGGAGGCGGTCCGCGACTTCCGCGCCGCCACCG
>JALYNA010000324.1 GCA_030773455.1 Actinomycetota bacterium | reverse complement strand
CTGTCGAACAGCGCCCGGCTGGTCGAGGCGGCCGAGGCGACGGGGTCGTCGTCGGCGACGAGGGTCAGGCGCGCGTCGGGCGCGGAGGTCGCCACCCCGGCGACGTCCTCGGGCTCCTCGCCGGCGGTCGTGCCGCAGCCGCCGGCCAGCAGCGCAGCGGTCAGTGCGATCGGCAGCGTCGGAGAGCGCACAGCTCCCTCCCTCCCCCGCCGGGCACACGGTCGTGCAGGGGCACGACGCGTGGGCGCGCCCGGCTCCCCGTGACCCTAACGACGCAACGGCCCTGGACGGCGGGCCACCCGGCTCGGGAGCCTCGCCCCCAAGACGAGGCCGGCACCGCCGGGTGACGGCCACACCGGCCTACCTGCTGACCGGGAGGACACCCACCGTGCGACCACACCCCACAGACGACGTGCCCGAGGTCCGCGTCCTGGTCAACACCAACGTGTCGATGTCACGGCACAAGGCCGCGGCGCAGGCCGTGCACGCCGCACTGGCCGCCTTCGGCATCCCGCACGGACGGGTCGTCGTGCTCGGCGGAGGACCGGAGGAGGTCGCGGCGATGGAAGTCGTCGTCCGGGACGCCGGGCGCACCGAGGTGGCGCCCGGGACCCTGACCGCCGGGGCCACCGTGATCCGCTGACGGCCGCACCCTGCGCGGCGCACCCGGCCGGCCGGGGAGACGGACAGGAGAGGAGAGGACGTGGGTCTGCGGCAGGGCGACGTCGAGCAGGTGGCCGACGGGGTGTTCCGGGTCTGTGGGACCCTCGTGAACTGGTACCTGGTGGAGGACGGCCGGGACCTGACGCTGGTCGACGCCGGCTACCCCGGCGATGCCGACGACGTCGAGACGTCCATCGCGCTGAGCGGCCACCGGCCCGAGGACGTCCGCGCCGTCCTGGTCACCCACGCCCATGCCGACCACCTCGGTGCGGTGCCGCGGCCGCACGCCACCTACGGCATCCCCGCCTACACCGACCCGGTCGAGGTGCGCCACGCCCGGCGCGAGTACCTGGAACAGGTGTCTGTCCCCACGGTCCTGGCGCGCGGCTGGCGCCCCGGTGTCGCCGCCTGGGCGCTGCGTGCCCTGCGCCGCGGGACGCGGCACGTGCGCGCGACCGAGGTCCTCCCCTTCCCGCCGGCGGTGAGCTGGACCTGCCGGGCGGCCCGGTCCCCGTCCCCACCCACGGTCACACGTCGGGCCACACCGCCTTCTCCCTGCCACGGGTCGGCGTCGTGCTGACCGGTGACGCGCTGGTCACCGGCCATCCCACCTCGGCGCGCCGCGGACCCCAGCTCCTGCCGCGGTTCTTCTCCTCCGACCCGGACCGGACCGTCGCCGCCCTCGACGCCCTCGACCGGCTGGACGCCGACGTGGTCCTCCCCGGGCACGGCGAGCCCTTCCGCGGCCCGGTGCGCGACGCGGGCCCTGGACGGGGAACCCGGTCGCCGACGGTCGCAGGAGCCGGGTAGACAGCTCCGGTGACCGAGTTCGCCGACCGGCTGCGCCCCGCCACGCCCGAGGAGTGGCCGGAGTTCACCCGGGCCATGTTCACGGTGTTCGGCGAGCCCCCGCCGGCCTCCTACGTCGACGGCGTCCCCGCGCACGCCGAGCTGGACCGCTCGCTGGGGCTGTGGGACGGCGAGCGGGTGGTCGCGACGTCGGGCCTCTACAGCCGGGAGCTCACCGTGCCCGGCGGCGTCGTCCCCTGTGCCGGCGTGACCTGGGTGAGCGTCGCGCCCAGCCATCGCCGCCGCGGCGTGCTGACGGCTGTGATGCGCCGCCAGCTCACCGAGCTGCACGAGCAGGAGCGCGAGCCGGTCGCGGCGCTGTGGGCCTCGGAGTCCTCGATCTACGGCCGCTTCGGCTACGCGCCGGCCACCTGGCGGGGCAACCTCTCCGGCGACGTCGCCCGGCTGGCGCTGCGCCCGGACGTCAACCTCGGCACCGGGCGGGTCGAGCCGGTCGACGTCGAGGACTTCCGTGCGGCCGCGGTGGGCCTGCACGACCGGGCGCGCCGGGGCGTCCCCGGCAACCTCGCCCGCGACGCCCGCTGGTGGGACCGCGGCCTGCGCGACGACCCTGACCAGCGCCGGGGGGCGTCCGAGCGGCGGCTGCTGCGCCACGTCGAGCCCGACGGCGCGGTCACCGGCTACGCCGCCTACCGGATCCGCTCGGCGTGGACCGACGACGGTCTGCCCGACGGAACCGTCGTCGTCGAGGAGGTGCGCGCGCTGACCCCGCCGGCGCACGCAGCGCTCTGGCGGTTCCTGCTGTCGCTGGACCTGGTGCGGACCATGCGGGCCCCGACCGCCTCGCCGGACGACCCGCTGCGGCACCTGCTGGCCGAGCCGCGGGCGCTGCGTTCGCAGCCGTTCGACGCGCTGTGGGTGCGGCTGGTCGACGTCGGCCGCGCGCTGGCCGCCCGCCGCTACCCGGCGCCGGTCAACCTCGTCCTCGAGGTGCGCGACCGGTTCTGCCCGTGGAACGACGGCCGCTGGTCGCTGGTCGGCCACCCGGCCGGCGCCTTCTGCTCGCAGACCGACGCCGACCCCGACCTGGTGCTCGACGTCGAGGCGCTGGCCGCGGTCTACCTCGGCGGGGTGTCGCTAGCGACGCTGCAGGCCGCCGGCCGGGTCACCGAGGTCAGCCCGGGTGCGGTCACCGCGGCCGGGACGTCGTTCCGCTGGCCGGTCACGCCTTGGTGCCCGGACGAGTTCTAGCTAGCGGCGGTCCTCGCGGGTGGGCAGCCCGCCGGCGGGGCGGTGCCGGTCGCGCTCGTAGTCGCCGATCAGGCCGATCCGGCGGACGTGCCGCTCGTCGCCGCTGAACGGCGTGTCGAGGAAGTGCAGCACCAGCTCGGTGGCGTCGGCGACGCTGTGCTGGCGGGCGCCGATGGAGACGACGTTGGCGTCGTTGTGCTGGCGGGCGAGCTCGGCGGTCGCGCGGTTCCAGACCAGGGCAGCGCGCACCCCGGGGACCTTGTTCGCGGCCATCTGCTCGCCGTTGCCGGAGCCGCCGATGACCACGCCGAGGCTGCCGGGCTCGGTGACCGTCCGCTCGCCGACCTCGAAGCAGAACGGCGGGTAGTCGTCCTGGGCGTCGTACTCGAACGCCCCGCAGTCGACCGGCTCGTGGCCGGCGTCGGCGAGCGCCTGCTTGAGGTGCTCCTTGAACTCCAGGCCGGCGTGGTCGGTCCCGACGAAGACGCGCATGGCGAGCAGTCTCTCAGGCTGCCTCTGACAGGCTGGCGAGGTGGCGGTGCTGGGTGTCGACGGGTGGCGCGGCGCCTGGGTGGGGGCCCGGCTGGACGGGCGGGCCGTGGAGCTGCTGGCCCTGCCGGACGCGGCCGCCGTCCTGGCCGTGCCGGACGTCGAGGTGGTCGACATCGACATGCCGATCGGGCTGTCCGAGGACGGCGTGCGCGCCTGCGACGTGGCGGCGCGGTGGCGGCTGGGCCGGGCGGGCAGCTCGGTCTTCCCCGCGCCGGTGCGGGCGGTCCTCGGCGCCCGGAACTACGCCGATGCACGGCGGTTGTCCGTCGAGGCGACCGGCGGTCGCTCGTTGTCGGCGCAGTCCTTCCAGCTCGCCCGCTCCATCGCGGCCCTCGACGAGGCTCTGGGGGAGCCTCCCGCTGCCCACGTCGTCGAGGTGCACCCCGAACTGGCGTTCCGCGCCCTCGACGAGCGGGTGCGCGACCCCAAGTCCGGGGCGCGCGGAGTGGCGCAGCGCATCCGGGCCCTGCAGCCGGTCATGGACGTCCTGGACGCGCTCGCCACGGCTCCGGTCGGCGTCCCGGTCGCAGACGCGCTGGACGCCTGCGCCGCCGCCTGGTCGGCCCGGCGGATCGCCGACGGCGTGGCCCAGTGCGTCGGGGACGGCGCAACCGACGCCCGCGGCCGGCCGATGCGCATCTGCTGGTGAGCGGCCCGGTGGAGTGCCACGGCGCGGAAAACGCTCCCGTGGCACTCCACCACGGCTCAGCGGCGGCCGCTCAGCTCCAACGCGTCGGCGGGCACGGAGTCCATGTCCGGGCCGGACAGACGGGTCCGCTTGAGCTCCCAGAAGTCGGGCAGGTTGGCCAGCAGGACGGCGCCGTCGAAGGCCTTGCCCGCGTCCTCACCGGTGGGCACCTTGCTGATGACCGGGCCGAAGAATGCCACGCCGTCGATGTGCATGACCGGGGTGCCGACGTCGTCGCCGACCGGGTCCATGCCCGCGTGGTGGCTCTTCTCCAGGACCTCGTCGTAGTCGGTGGAGGTGGCGGCCTCGGCCAGCGACGCGGGCAGGCCGACCCGCTCCAGGGCCGGGGCGATGAGCTCGTCGAGCTCCACGCCCTCGTGGTGGCGCAGCGTCCCCATGGCCGTGTAGAGGTCGCCGAGGACCTCGTCGCCGTGGTGCTGCGCGGCGGCGATGGCCACCCGGACCGGGCCGATCGCCTTCTCCATCAGGCGCTGGTAGTCCTCGGGCAGGTCCCGGCCGCGGTTGAGGACCGCCAGGGACATGACGTGCCAGTGCAGGTCGATGTCACGGACCTTCGCCGCCTCCAGGACCCAGCGGCTGGTCAGCCACGCCCACGGGCACAGCGGGTCGAACCAGAAGTCCACGCGGGCCGTCGTGGGGGCGCTCTGCACTGCCTCGGTCATGCGTTCTGCTCCTCGGTGAGGGGATGTCGGTCTCTGCAGCTGCCAAGCCCGGCGGTGAGGTCGTTGTTCCCTCAACCGTCCGCTCCCCGCGGGGTCGGGGGGCCGTGGGAGGCTGCCGTGCGTGGCCGTACCCAACCTGACCCGCGATGACGCCGCTGTCCGCGCCCAACTGCTCGCGGTCGACAGCTACGACGTCCAGTTCGACCTGACCGACGGCGCGGGGCACGCCGGCGAGGGCACCTTCGGGTCGACGACCACGGTGCGGTTCACCTGCCGCGAGCCCGGCGCGGCCACCTTCATCGACCTGGTCGCCGAGTCCGTCCGCTCAGCCACGCTCAACGGCGCCCCGCTCGACGTCTCCACCTACACCGAGGACGGCGGCCTGCCGCTGCCCGGGCTGGCCGCGGACAACACCCTCGTCGTCGAGGCCGACTGCCGGTACTCCAACTCCGGCGAGGGGCTGCACCGCTTCGTCGACCCCGAGGACGG
>JALYNA010000323.1 GCA_030773455.1 Actinomycetota bacterium | reverse complement strand
CAGGCCGGCCGCGGTGACGGCCAGGTGCCGCGGGCGGCGGCCCAGCGGCGCGTCGGCGCGGTCCCGCCAATCAGGACCGTGCAGCCGCCGCATCAGGACGTCGTCGGCGTTGCCAGCCTGTACCCGGACGCTCACCCAGCGGTCGACCGGGCGGACCGGGTGGGTGATCCAGCGCTGTCCGCGGACCAGCCGGGCGCCGGTGTCCAGAACCCGCAGCGCCAGGTCGGAGTCCTCACGGAAGGCGCGGGGGAAGCGCTCGTCGAAGCCGCCGACCGCGGCAAGGGCGGCGCGGCGGTAGGCGAGGTCGGCGGTGATCCAGGAGCTGGTGGCCAGGCCCGCGGTGCCGCGCTCCCAGTCGGTGGGCCGGCGGTCCTCCGGCAGCGGCACCCGCACCCGCCCCTGGCTGCCGGCGACGTCGGCCGGCAGGCCCGAGAGGTCCTCGGCCAGCCGCTGGTACCAGTCGGGGTCGGGGATGACGTCATCGTCGAGGAACGCCACCCACTCGGTGCGCACGCTGCGCCAGCCGAGGTTGCGGGCGCGGGCCGGGCCGCCTCCGCCGGTGCGCACCACCCGCACGGGCGGGAGGCCGGGCCGCTCCGGGCGCAGCCGGTCGCCGGTGGGCCGGTCGTCGACCAGGACCAGCTCGGCCGGACGGGGGCCGGGGGCCTGGGCCAGGGCGTCGAGCAGCACGTCGAGGGACGGCCGGCCGACGGTCGGCACGACCACGGAGCACCGCTCGATCCCCACCTGCATGATCACGTCCTGCCCGTCGTGAGTGGAGCGGAAACACTACGGGCTTGAAGTGATCCCCGCCCAGACCTCCACCCTCATCGTGATGAGGGCAGGTCAGCGGCGGGTTCGAGCTGCCGCGGAGACGCGGGCGAGGGCGTCGGTGACGACGGCGGCGTCGTCCCCCAGCAGGGCGAGCAGGTGGGCCACCAGGCCGTCGTGGGTGGGCCGGGCCTCCTCGACCTTGGCCCGCCCGGCAGGGGTGAGCCGGGCGTGCAGCAGCCGCTTGTCGCCGGACGAGCGCTCGCGGACGACGAGCCCCTCGGCCACCAGGCGGCTGACCGTGCTGGTCACCCCGGCGCGGGAGATCCCGAGCGCCTCGGCGAGCTGACCCATCGTGGCCCGCTCGCCGGGCGCCTCGGCGATCCGCCGCAGCGCCTCGTAGCCGGTGAGCGAGAGGTCGTGCCGCCGGTGCAGCGCGGAGTCGACGCGGCGGGTGATGCGGTCGTGCACCTGCACGATGCGCAGCCAGGTCTCGGCCGGACCGGGAGCCGCTCCGGGCACGTCGGCCACGTCTCCGGGCACGTACTCGGCGGGGAGGTCCGGTGCCAGGGCGTCCTCGGGTCGGGCCACCCGCCCATCGTCGCCGACGGAGTGCTCAGGCGCTCACGGAGGCCGCAGGTTCCTGGGCCCGGCTCCCCGACCGCCGGCCCACGGCGACGACGGCCAGACCCGCGGCGACCAGCGCGCCCCCGGCGACCGGCAGCGACCAGTGGACGCCGCGGTCGGCCACGGAGGCCACCTCCTGCGCGGAGACGGCGACGGCCGGGGCGCCGGCCGGGACGGCGATGGTGAGGTCGGGCAGGGCCGAGACCGGCATCGGGACCGCCCCCGCCGGCAGCGCCGCGGCGCCGGTGGGCGGGGCGATGGCGGCGCAGTCCTCCGCGGCCGGCCGGGTGAAGCTGTAGCCGGGGAGCTCGTCGACGTAGCCGGCGGCCGAGCCGTCGAGGGCCGTGTACCGGAGGAACGGGTCGATGGTCTCGCCCCACTCCACCGGCCCGGTGCGCAGCACGACGACGGCGCCGGGTGCGACCTCCGCGGCCTCCTCGCCCGCCGGACGGCGCGTCGTGGCGAGCGTGACCGCGTACCCGACGGTTCCACCGGTGACTTCGACGACGACACCGCCGGGGCGGCAGCTGGGGCCGTGGGTGACGCGGGCGCCGGGGCGGGCGTCGTCGTCGACGGCGGCCGCGGGCCCGGCGAGGGCGATGCCGGCGCAGAACAGGGCGCCGGACAGGACCGCGAGCATGACGACGCCCGCGACGGACGTCGGCCTGGTGGCCACCTGCACGTGCGCTTCCCCCTGGTTCCGCGCCGGGGCGCCAGCGGTGCCCCGGTGCGCCCATGATGCCGCGCAGGAGGGCCGGTTCACCCAGGGTCACCGGCCGGTCCTGCGTGTTGCTGCGGCGTGTCGCGAGAAAGGTGGTCCGGGACGTCCGGGGAGCTGTGACCCAACGCTCACTACGGTGTCCGCGTGGAGTCAGCATCGGGCACCGGTCGCCGCCGGCAGGACGAGGTCTACCGCGCCGGGGTGTACGGCCACCGGCCCCGGGTGCCCACCGCCGCCCGGGCGCTGCAGCGCCGCGCACGCGAGCGGCTGAGCACCCGCGCCTACTCCTACGTCGCGGGCGGGGCCGGGGACGAGGCGACCCAGCGGGCCAACCGCGCCGCGTTCGACCGGTACGCCGTCGTCCCCCGGGTGCTGCGGGACGTCAGCGCCCGGGACACCTCGATGGAGCTGTTCGGACGGCGGCTGCCCGCCCCCCTGCTGCTCGGTCCGGTGGGCGCGCTGGAGCTGGTGCACCCGGCGGCGGACCTGGCGGTGTCGCGGGCGGCGGCGTCCCTGGGCGTGCCCATGGTCTTCTCCAACCAGGCGTCGGTGTCGATGGAGGAGTGCGCCGCGGCGATGGGGTCGGCACCGCGGTGGTTCCAGCTCTACTGGTCGACCTCGGACGAGCTGGTGGAGAGCCTGGTCGGGCGCGCGGAGGCCAGCGGCTGCGACGCGCTGGTGGTCACGCTGGACACCACGATGCTCGGTTGGCGTCCCCGCGACCTGGACCTGGGCCACCTGCCGTTCGCGCTGGGGAAGGGGATCGCGCAGTACACCTCCGATCCGGTATTCCGCCGGCTGGCCGAGGAGCGCGCGGCGGCGTCGGCGACCCCCGCACCGACCGAAGAGGGCGCCGCGGCCGGCCGGGACCGGCAGCCGCGACCCACGCTGGCCGCCGTGCGGGCGCTGGTCGGGATGGCACGGGCCTGGCCGGGGCCGCTGCTGGAGAACCTGCGCTCGCCGCTGCCCCGGGCCGCGGTCGAGACGTTCCTCGGGATCTACTCCCGGCCCTCGATCACCTGGGCCGACCTCGGCTGGCTGCGGGCCCGGACCCGGCTGCCCATCGTGCTCAAGGGCGTGCTGCACCCCGACGACGCCCGGCGCGCGCTCGACGAGGGCGTGGACGGCGTGGTGGTCAGCACGCACGGCGGCCGGCAGGTGGACCGCTCGATCGCCGCGCTCGACGCGCTGCCCGACGTGGTGGCCGCGGTGGGCGACCGGGCGCCGGTGCTGCTCGACAGCGGGGTGCGCAGCGGCGCCGACGTCCTCACCGCGGTCGCGCTCGGCGCGCGGGCTGTGCTGCTCGGCCGGCCCTACGCGTGGGGGCTGGCGCTGGCCGGCGAGGAGGGCGTGCGGCAGGTGGTGTCCGACGTGCTCGGCGAGTTCGACCTGACGCTCGCGCTAAGCGGTCACACGGCGGTCGGGCAGCTGTCCCCCGAGGTGCTGCGCCGGGTCGGCTGAAGACCTCAAGCCGACCCGCCGGGCCGGGGTTGACCCATTCGTGTGACCGGGGTCACAGTGACATCGGGCGGGGGCAGCCGGCAACGAGTGGCCTCCCACTGCTGGGAGGACCGACCAACGCGGCCAGACCGTCAGGACCGGCCCCCCCGCCCCTGACCTTCTCCGGCCCGGCATTGGGTCCCCCGCGCGCTCTACCCTTGCCCCGCACTGTGGGCAGGGGCGGAGGTCCGGAGGACCCAGGTCAGGCCCCCGGGGGCGGTGCCGCGCGATGCAACACGGGCCGGCCCGCCCCGTTGCTCACGTGATCGGCGCAGACTGCTGCGGCGTGTCATCGCGTGCCACCGGCACCGGTGGACCGTCCGGCCAGCCACGGTCTCCCAGAAGAGAACAGCGGCCCCGTCCCGGAGGACGGAGCCGCTGTGCTGCCTCAACCA
>JALYNA010000322.1 GCA_030773455.1 Actinomycetota bacterium | reverse complement strand
ACCGCCCCGACGGCGCAGCTCCAGCGCCACGTCCAGCACGAGCCGAGCGCCGCTCATGCCGATCGCGTGGCCGAGGGCGATCGCGCCACCGTTCGGGTTGACCTTCTCCGGGTCGATCCCGAGCTCCTTGGTGGAGACGAGGGCGACGGCGGCGAAGGCCTCGTTGAACTCCACCAGGTCGAGTTCCTTGGGGTCGATGCCCTCCCGCTCGCAGGCCCGCTGGACGGCACGGGACGGCTGGCTCTGCAGCGTGGCGTCGGGCCCCGCGACGACGCCGTGCGCGCCGATCTCGGCGATCGGGGTGATGCCCAGCTCGGCGGCCTTCTCCGCGCTCATCACCACGACCGCGCAGGCGCCGTCGGAGATCTGCGAGGCGGTGCCGGCGGTAATCGTGCCGTCCTTGGCGAAGGCCGGCCTCAGCTTCGACAGGGTCTCGACCGTGGTGTCGGCGCGGACGCCCTCGTCGTCCCGGAACTCGATCGGGTCGCCCTTGCGCTGCGGGATCACCACCGGGGTGATCGCCTCCTCGAAGATGCCGTTCTTGCCCGCGCGGGCGGCCTTCTGGTGGCTCTCGGCGGCGAAGGCGTCCTGCTCCTCGCGGGTCAGGTCGTAGCGGCTGTTCGCCTCCTCGGTCAGCTGCCCCATGGCGACCTGGTCGAACGTGTCCGACAGCCCGTCGTGCGCCATGGCGTCCACCAGCTTGGCGTCGCCGTACTTGGTGCCGGTGCGGGAGTTGGGCAGCAGGTGCGGGGCGTTGGTCATCGACTCCTGGCCGCCGGCGACCACGACGTCGAACTCGCCGGCGCGGATCAGCTGGTCGGCCATCGCAATGGCACTCATGCCGGAGAGGCAGACCTTGTTCACGGTGATCGCCGGCACCGACATGGGGATGCCAGCGGCGACGGCCGCGGGGCGGGCGGGGTTCTGGCCGGCCCCGGCCTGCAGTACCTGGCCCATGATCACGTACTCGACCTGGTCACCGGAGATGCCGGCGCGCTCGAGCGCCGCCTTGATCGCAACGCCGCCGAGGTCTGCAGCGGAGAAGTCCTTCAGCGAGCCGAGCAACCGACCCATGGGGGTGCGGGCGCCGCTGACGATGACCGAACGGGACATGGGTGCCTCCAAGGGCGGGTCGCCGACGCTGGCGACCGCGTGGTCGGTACCGCCGTACCGACCACGGCACGGCGTCGCTTCTCGAGGATAGGACGCGGGGGGCCGGTGGTCACGCGCGTGAGCAGGATTACCACGCGTTCGATGGCGCCCCACTGGGTAGGGCGGCACGGACCGATCGCCCAACAGAGGAGACCCCATGCCCCGCCTTGCCGTCGGCAGCGACAACGGCCAGCCGGTCGAGCTGCACTACCAGGACGTCGGAGCCGGACGCCCCGTCGTGCTCATCCACGGATGGCCGCTGTCCGGCCGCTCGTGGGAGGCCCAGGTCGCACCCCTGGTGGCCGCCGGTTACCGCGTCGTCACCTACGACCGTCGTGGCTTCGGCGAGTCCTCGCAGCCCTGGAGCGGCTACGACTACGACACCTTCGCCGCCGACCTGCACGCGCTGCTCGAGCACCTGGACCTGCGCGACGTAGCGCTCGTCGGCTTCTCCATGGGCGGCGGCGAGGTCGTCCGCTACATCGCCACCCACGGCACCGAGCGGGTCAGCCGTGCCGTGCTCGCGGCCGCCGTCCCGCCGTACCTGTACAAGTCCGCCGACAACCCGGACGGCGGGCTGGACGACGCCACCATCGAGCAGTTCCAGCAGGGCGTGATCGACGATCGCATCGCCTTCCTCGACCAGTTCACCACGGGCTTCTTCACCTCCGGCGACGCGGGGCTGCAGGTCAGCGAGCAGCAGCGGCAGTACGCCCTGCGGATCGCCGAGTTCGCCTCCCCCAAGGGCACGCTGGACTGCATCACCGCGTTCGGGCGCACCGACTTCCGCGGCGACGTCGCGAAGGTGACGGTGCCGACGCTGCTCATCCACGGCGACGCCGACGCCATCGTCCCGTTCGAGGTCAGCGGACAGCGCGCGCACGAGCTGATCCCGAACAGCGAATTGGTCGTCATCGAGGGCGGCCCGCACGGGGTCAACGCCTCGCACCCCGAGCAGTTCAACCAGGCGCTGATCGCCTTCCTGGCCGGCTGACCGCAGGCCGGCACGACCGGAGCCCGCCGCACCGCCCGGTGCGTCGGGCTCTCGTCCGCCGGACCCACCTGTCGTCTCGGACGTCTCGTTCGGGAGGATGCCGCCGTGACCACCGACCCGCGCACCGGCCTGCCGGCCGAGTTGTTCACCACCATCGACCACGTCGGCCTCGCCGTACCGGACCTGGACGAGGCGTTGGCCTTCTACGCCCAGGCCTTCGGCGTGCACTCCGTGCACGAGGAGGTCAACGAGGAGCAGGGCGTCCGCGAGGCAATGCTCGCCGTCGGCGAGGGCGACACCCGCATCCAGCTGCTCGCGCCGCTGACCCCCGAGTCGACGATCGCGAAGTTCATCGACCGTTCCGGGCCGGGTCTGCAGCAGCTGGCCTTCCGGGTGGCCGACGTCGAGGCGGTCAGCGCGACGCTGCGCGAGCGCGGCCTGCGCCTGCTCTACGACGCCCCCAGGCGCGGGACGTCGGGCAGCCGGGTCAACTTCGTGCACCCCAAGGACGCCGGCGGCGTCCTCGTCGAGCTCGTCGAGCCGGCGGCGGGCGATCACTGACCTCTCCGACTGGGGGACTGACCCTCGTACTACCCCCCGGTAACATCCGCCCTCACCGCACCGCCTCCGAGCCGACGAAGACCCGGGAGACGCACGTGAACGACATCAGGGACGCCATCCTCGCCGACCAGCTGGACGCCCTAGCCGGGCTGCCGGTGCCGGAGTCCTACCGCGCCGTTCTGGTCCGCAAGGACGAGCAGGACATGTTCGAGGGCCTGCCCACCAAGGACAAGGACCCGAACAAGTCGCTGCACGTGGACGAGGTGCCCACCCCGGAGCTGGGCCCGGGTGAGGCCATCGTGGCCGTCATGGCGTCCTCGGTGAACTACAACACCGTCTGGACGTCGATCTTCGAGCCGGTGTCGACCTTCGGGTTCCTGGAGCGCTACGGCCGGTTGCACGACCTCGCCAAGCGGCACGACCTGCCCTACCACGTGGTCGGGTCCGACCTGGCCGGCGTCGTCCTCCGGGTGGGGCCGGGCGTGAACAAGTGGAAGCCCGGCGACGAGGTGGTCGCGCACTGCCTGTCGGTGGAGCTGGAGGACCCGGCCGGCCACGACGACACGATGATGGACCCGCAACAGCGGATCTGGGGGTTCGAGACGAACTTCGGCGGCCTCGCCGAACTGGCGCTGGTCAAGAGCAACCAGCTGATGCCCAAGCCCCGGCACCTGAGCTGGGAGGAGGCGGCCGCCCCCGGCCTGGTGAACTCCACCGCCTACCGCCAGCTGATCAGCCCCAACGGCGCGAACATGAAGCAGGGCGACGTCGTCCTCATCTGGGGCGCCTCCGGCGGCCTGGGCTCCTACGCCACCCAGATGGCGCTCAACGGCGGCGCCATCCCCGTCTGCGTGGTGTCCAGCCCCGAGAAGGCCGACATCGTGCGGTCGATGGGCGCCGAGCTGGTCATCGACCGCTGCGCCGAGGACTACCGGTTCTGGAAGGACGAGGAGACCCAGGACCCCAAGGAGTGGCAGCGGTTGGGCAAGCGGATCCGTGAGCTGACCGGCGGCGACGACGTCGACATCGTCTTCGAGCACCCCGGCCGGGAGACCTTCGGGGCCAGCGTCTACGTGACCAGGCGCGGCGGCACCATCGTCACCTGCGCCTCCACGAGCGGGTACATGCACCAGTACGACAACCGGTACCTGTGGATGAACCTCAAGCGGATCATCGGCTCGCACTTCGCCAACTACCGGGAGGCGTGGGAGGCCAACCGGCTGCTCGACCGGGGCCTGATCCACCCGACCCTCTCCAAGGTCTATCCGATGGAGGAGATCGGCCAGGCCGCCTGCGACGTCCACCGCAACCTGCACCAGGGCAAGGTCGGTGTGCTGACCCTCGCCCCCGAGGAGGGGCTGGGCGTCAAGGACGCCGCGA
>JALYNA010000321.1 GCA_030773455.1 Actinomycetota bacterium | reverse complement strand
GCCGGGCTCTTCCTGCTGGCCACCGAGTTCGTCTGGGCCGAGCAGCTGCTGGACTTCACCCGGCGGCACGTCCGGGCGTGGACCGACTGGCTGGGCCGGCAGCGGGCGTGGGTGCGGGTCCTCGTCGCCCTGGCCACCGCCGCCTTCGTCTACGGCGTCGTGGTGGTCGTGCTGCACGTGACGGGCGTTCCGGACTGGGTGCCGGGGTGGGTCCCGCTCTGGCGCTGAGCGTCTGGCAGAATGGCTGCCGCACGGGCGATTGGCTCAGTGGTAGAGCGCTTCGTTCACACCGAAGAGGTCACTGGTTCGAACCCAGTATCGCCCACGAGCAACACCGCAGGTCAGAGGCCGTTTTCGGTGCACCGGGGGCGGCCTCTCGCTCGTCAGGACGCGGGCTGTACCCCAACCGCTACCCCAACCGCTGCCGAGAGCCGATCCATCGCGGCGCGGGCGACCTCGTCACTGGTGTGGCCGTAGACCTCCGCGGTCACTCGGATGTCTGCGTGGCCGAGCAGCTCGCTCACCGCCTTCAAGTGGACGCCCGCCTCAAGCATCGCGGTCGCTGCCGAGTGCCGGAGCGTGTGCACGGTGGCACCCGCGATCCCTGCCTTCGCTGCGGCCGTGGACAGTGCTCGGAGCACGTTGCGCGGGTCCATCGGCAGGCCGGAGTCCGTGGTGAACACGTGGCCGGTATCCGTCCAGACGTTCCCCGCTCGCAGACGCTCAGCGACCTGGGCCTTCCGGTGCGCCCTCAGCATGGAGATGACGCCGGCCGACAGCGGCAGCGTCCGGCGAGACTTCGCCGTCTTCGGCTCACTGACGACGAGCGCGCCGTCCACGCGAGCGAGAGTGCCGCGGACCCTCAGCGATGCGGCATCGAGGTCGACGTCGTCCCACCGCAGCGCCAACGCCTCCCCCTTCCGCATCCCGGTCGCCGCGACGAGCGCCAGAGTCACCCGATATCGCGAATCCTCTGCAGCGCGCAGTAGTGCCGCCACGTCTGCCATCGACAGGAACCGGGCCTCACGCCGTGGCGCTTCCGGCTGCTTCAGGGCAGCGGCCGGATTGCGGGCGAGCAGACCGTCGCGGACGGCACCGTCGAGCGCCACCCTCAGCACCGTGAACACGCGCTGGACCGTCGCGGCCGCCAACCCCTTGCCCCGCAGGATGAGGACGAGTCCGTCGACGTCGGACGGCTTGAGCCGGTCGAGCGAGATGACGCCGAACGGTGCCGGTGCGACGTGGCAGGAGAGCAGGTGTCGGTAGAGCACCTTCGTCGTGTCCTTGCGGCTGCTCGCCGCCAGCGTCGTCCTCTGCCAGTGGCCGACCCAGTCTGCGACCGTGCGCTTCGCGTCCCGAACCGGCGCACCGACCTCCAACCGCTCCTTAGCAGCCCTCATCTTCCCCCGCGCCTCCGACGCCTTCGTGCCGTAGAAGGATGCACGTTTCGTTCGGCCGGTGTCGGGGTCGGGGTAGACGAGCCGGGCCTCCCATAGCCCGTCCGCCCGCTGCCGGACCGTGCCCTCGCCGTTCGCCCGCTTGCTCACCGCGCGCCCCCGTTCCGCTCGTTGCGCTGCCTGGCCTTGTTTCGACGCTGCCGCTCCCGCTGGCACTCAGGCGTCCGGCAGTAGGTCAGGTCGCCGTCCCGAGGTCGCCGCACCAGCATCACCGGCCGTCCGCAGACGGCACAGCGGTACGTCGCCGGCTGCTCGTCGTCGAGGCTGAGCCGGCGCACCATCTCGAGCGCGTACACCCCCCACACGTCCTCTGCCTTCATCACCAGCTCCGGCCGGCGACGGCCGACCCACGAGACGCCGAACCGCGTGCCGGTCTGCTTGAGGAAGCCCTCCGCCGCCAGGCTGACGAGCTGGCGACGACGGGCCGGGAGCCCGAGCCCTTCGTCGCGGTTCCACTCGGCAAGAAAGGTCTTCGAGATCGGCACGCCTGGCATTGCGGTGATCGTGTCGACGAGGTGCCAGGAGACTTGCTGCCGGCGTCGGATGCGGATGCTCGCATCGAGAACCGCGTCGAAGAACCGCGCGATCGCGACGGCGTGCTCGACGAGCAGCCCGGTCGTCCCCATGCCCGGCACGCCGGGCGAGTAGCAGCTCGCCCCCTTCGGCACTTCGCCCGTCAAAGATGTCTCTGCGTTCTCGGGACGACTCCGCTCCGGCGTGTGATGCCACATCGGTAGTCCGTGATCCCGGCAGAGCACCGAGACACCGAACCGCCGTACGTGGTCGAGCAGATGGGCCGGGTGCTCCGTCGCGTCGAGCGAGGCAAGCAACCTGAAGTGCTCGAAGGCATCGCTGACGCTGCTCCGCAGCCGCGTCGGCGTCTCGGCCCAGTCATGATCCGAAGGCTGTAGCCCGGCCGGGAGAACCTGCTCCCCCGCCCCGATGAACGCGACCCACCTGCCCTCTTCGACGAGCCGGGCCTGGGGGTGACGCCAGATCGCCCACTCCATCGTCGTGTGCCAGTACGTCGTCCCTCGGCTCTCGGTCGTCTGCGGCATGGCGTCCCCATTCGTGTCCTCGCTGGTCACCGCTAGTCGCTTGTACGGGACGGTACGCCGGTGCACGTTGGTGACGCAACAGCGGGGACTAGCGAGGACAAGGAGGCAAGCATGGAGCGGCTGCTCATGCCCATCGAGGACGGAGCCAACGCGCTCGGCGTCGGACGCACCACCGTCTACGCCCTTGTCAAGGCCGGCGAGCTGGAGACGGTGAAGATCGGCCGGCGCTCCCTCATCACCGCCGAGTCGTTGCGCGAGTATGTCGAGCGGCTGAGGGCGGTCGACCCGGACACCGGTCGACGGGTCATGTACCGCGAGGCCGACATCGAGGCGTACGTCGACGCGCAGTTCGCCGACGACCGGCAGGGGGCCGCCTGACCATGTCCTCCGATCTTTACGGGGCAGGCCACATAAGGCGGGAGCGAGCCACTGCGCAGCAGATGAGCTTTCGGTACAGGGCGCTCGTTGAGATCGTCACCGAGGCCGCGCCCACCGGCGTCCGATTCGTCTACTACCGGGCCGTCTCCAAGGGGATCGTGCCGAAGAACGACAACGGCTACGTGAAGGTCCAGCGGGCCCTGATGTACCTGCGCGAGAACGGCATCATCCCGTGGACGTCGATCGTCGACTCCTCGCGGTGGATGCGGAAGCCGGAGACCTGGGGCTCGGTCGAGGAGATGCTCGCCGACGCCGCCAGTAGCTACCGGCGCGACCTCTGGCGCACAGCCGACACCCGGGTCGAGGTCTGGTGCGAGTCCGAATCCGTGGCCGGTGTCATCGGCTCGGAGACCTTTCACTGGGACGTGCCGCTGTTCCCGATCAAAGGTCAGACGTCGGCCGCCTTCGCCTACTCCGCGGCGATTGAGTACCGCACCGATCCGCGGCCGGTCGTCATCTACTACGTCGGCGACCGCGACCCGGCCGGCCTGGAGATCGAGGCGAACCTCGCCGCGAAGCTGCGCAAGCACTCCGATCGGACCGACGTCGAGATCGTGCGACTGGCGTGCACGACCGAGCAGGTCGAGACCATGTCGCTGCTCGGGGGCCCGCCGAAGAAGAACTCCTGGACCCATCCCGAGCACGGGCGCATGCCCTTCGGCGGCCTGGCAGTCGAGGTCGAGGCGATCGACGCTCCAGTACTGCGCGCCCTGGTGCATGACGCGATCTCCTCGCACGTCGATCCCGAGAAGTACCGGCTGCTGCTGAGCGTCGAACGGTCGGAGCGCGACCTGCTGACCGCCATCGTCGCGGGGGGTGCCCGGTGATCGACCTCGATCCCGAAGGTGCGCTCGTCGGCGCCCTGCTGCACCGGCCCGCCCCGGAGGTGCTGGCCGCGCTGGACCTCATCCACGACGAGGATCTCGACAACCCACGACTACGGGTGGTCGCCGTCCTCGCCCGGCAGCTCGCCGAGAGCGGCATCACCCCGGACCCGTACACGGTGCTGGCCCACGCCCGCGCGACCGGCACCGTCATGAAGCCGGACGCGATTCGCGGACTGACCCGGCTGCTCGCCGACGTCTACGGCTCCTGTCCGGTCCCGGCGTCGTGGCGCTGGTACGCCGTAGCCGTCCTGGACGAGGCGCTTCGCCGTCGCTGCACCGAGGCCGCCACCAGGCTCGCGCAGGCTGCCGACGGGGAGTCTCTGGAATCTCTGCTGCTAGTTCTCGACCGGGAGACACGGGCCGTCCGGGACGTCGCCGAGCGGCGTGCCGCTGCAGCCGGCGAGAGCACCCGGCCGCGCCTGGCCTCCGTGCACAAGGGGGCGAGCGCATGAGTGACGAACTGTTCACCACGTCGCCGGACGGGACGGCGGGGGCCGGTGCCGGCTCGGCCTCTGCCGTCCCCGTGGAGCAGGACAAGACCGAACGGAAGTCCGCCTCCACATTGCTCGTGGAGATCGCCGAGGAGCTGTACGAGTTCGGGGTCAGCGATGCGGGGGACACGTTCGGCGTCCCCCGCTCCGGGCCGAAGGTCGTCCGCCTGCTGCGCGGCGGAAAGACCTCCCTCCGGGGCCAGCTCGCCCGCGAGTTCTTCCTCCGCGCCGGCAAGGCGGCACCACAGCAGGCCCTCGCCGACGCGCTGCTCGTCATCGAGGGCGTTGCCCAGGACAGCGAGGAGCGGCAGCTCGCGCTCCGCGTTGCCCAGCACGACGGGGCCACGTGGCTCGACCTCGGCGACGCCACCGGCCGCGCGGTGCGGATCACGAGCACCGGCTGGCAAGTGATGGACGCCGCGCCGGTCCTGTTCCGCAGGACGGCGCTGAACGCTGCCCTGCCGGTGCCGGTCCCCGGCGGGAAGCTGTCGGAGCTGTGGGGCTGGCTCAACGTCGCACCGGAGGATCGTCCGCTGCTGGCCGCCTCGTTGGTCGCCATGCTCATGCCCGAGATCCCGCACCCGGTGATCGGTCTGTTCGGGGAGCAGGGCACCGGCAAGAGCACCGCCGCGAAGGTGGTCACCTTGCTGCTGGACCCTTCGCCGGTGCCACTGCGCAAGCCGCCGCGGGACGCCGACTCGTGGGTGACCGCGGCAGCCGGATCGTGGGTCGTCGGGATTGACAACCTGTCGGAGATCCCCGCCTGGTTCAGCGACTCCATGTGCCGTGCCGTGACCGGCGACGGGGACGTGCGCCGCAGGCTCTACACCGACGGCGACCTCGCGGTGTTTTCCTTCCGCCGCTGCCTGGTCATCAACGGGATCGACGTCGGCGCGGTCCGTGGCGACCTCGCTGAGCGCATGTTGCCGATCAACCTGCACACCATCGCCGAGCGCGACCGCCGCGAGGAGAGCAAGCTATGGCCCGCTTGGGAGCTGGTGCATCCCCGACTGCTGGGAGCGGTGCTTGACCTGGCCGCGGGTGTCACGGGTGTCCTTCCCTCTGTCCGTCTGGACCGCATGCCCAGGATGGCCGACTTCGCGCGCATCCTCGCCGCCGTCGACATCGTCTTGGGTACGCACGGACTGCAGCGGTTCCTGACCAAGCAGGGTGAGACCGCAGTCGATTC
>JALYNA010000320.1 GCA_030773455.1 Actinomycetota bacterium | reverse complement strand
AGCTGCAGAAGACGATCGTCTTCATCACTCACGACCTCAACGAGGCCATGCGGCTGGGAGACCGGATCCTGATGCTCAAGGACGGGCGGACCGTGCAGCTGGGCACCGGGCCGGAGATCATCTCCGCGCCGGCCGACGACTACGTCGCCGACTTCACCTTCGACGTGGACCGGACCCGCGTGCTCACCGCCGGCGACCTGCTGCGCGAGCCCCGAATGACCGCTCGGCTCGGCCAGTCCACCGGGGAGGTGCTGCGCGCCCTCGGTGCCGCGGAGGCCAACGGCGTGTACGTGCTGGACGACCAGCGGCGCATCGCGGGAGTGGCACGCGACGACCTGCTGGCCCGAGCGCTGCAGGAGGGCCGGATGGCCGTCGGCCCGAGGGAGCTCGTCGCCGACTACGCCACGACCGCACCGGACCGCCCGCTGGTCGAGTTCGTCCACCTCGTCGGCCACCACTCGGTGCCGCTGGGGGTCGTGGACGACGACGGACGGCTGCTGGGCGTGGTGCCGCGGGCGGCGGTGCTCGACGCGCTGGCCGTCGTCCCCTCACGACGGGAAGGCTGACCGTGCCGCACATCCCGCTCGGACAGTGGGTGTCCGACGCCATCGACTGGCTCCTGGCCACGGTGCCGTGGCTGTTCGACGCCGTCTCGTCGGTGATGCAGGTCCTCGTCGACGGCCTGACCGACGCGCTCCTGGCGCCCCTGCCGGTCGTGTTCATCGTCGTCCTCACCCTGTTCGCCCTCGTCCTCCGCGGATGGGGGCTGGCGCTCTACACGCTGCTGGCCCTGCTGCTCGTGGTCTCGCTGGAGCTGTGGGTCGAGACGATGCAGACCCTCGCGCTGGTCCTCGTGGCGGCGTCGATCGCCGCGGCGATCGGCGTGCCGATCGGGATCCTCGCGGCTCGGCACCGTGCGGTCAGCGTCGCCGTCCGACCGATCCTGGACTTCATGCAGACGACGCCGGTGTTCGTCTACCTGATCCCGGCCGTCTTCTTCTTCGGCGTCGGTGTGGTGCCCGGCGTCGTGGCGACGATCCTGTTCGCCATCCCGCCCGGTGTGCGGCTGACCGAGCTGGGCATCCGGCACGTCGACCGGGAGGTCGTCGAGGCCGCGAGGTCCTTCGGCGCCCGCCCCGGACAGATCCTGCGGGAAGTCCAGCTGCCGCTGGCGCTGCCCTCGATCATGGTCGGCCTCAACCAGGTCATCATGCTGGCGCTGTCGATGGTCGTCGTCGCTGGCCTGACCGGCGCCGCCGGCCTCGGCGCGGTAGTGGTGCGGGCGGTGACGCAGCTCGACGTCGCCTCCGGGTTCGAGGGCGGCCTGGCCGTCGTCCTGCTGGCGATCCTCCTCGACCGGCTGACGGCGGCCTTCGGCCACCCGACCGCCCTGTCCCGGCTGCTGCGCGCGCGGACGCGCCGGACCCCACCGCCCAGTGCCACCGAGGCGCCGGCCCGCCGGTCCGAGGAGCCGGCCCGGGTCGCCGCCTGAGCGTGCCGGCCCTGGCTGCGGGCGGCAGGACGGCCCTCGCCGGGGCCCGGCGAGGGCCGCGCGGGGGCGTGTACCCTGGTCTCTGCGACGCGGGGTGGAGCAGCTCGGTAGCTCGCTGGGCTCATAACCCAGAGGTCACAGGTTCGAATCCTGTCCCCGCTACCAACGCACGAGGGCCCGGTCACCACGGTGACCGGGCCCTCGTCGTATGCGGGCCGCCCGCGACGGGGCCCGCCCACCCCCTCGGCTCAGAGGACGTGGTGGCCGTACATCTCGCCCAGCGGGTCGGCGATGAGCTCGATGCGCGCACCGTCGGGGTCACGGAAGTAGACCGAGACGCCGCTGTGCACCTCGTGCTCGACGCCGGCGTCGGTCAGCCGCTGGACCAGCTCGGTCCACCGGTCGGGGTCGACGCTGATGGCCATGTGGTGCAGGCCGCCGAGCACCTCGGCGTACGGGGCGAGGTCCAGGCCCGGGAAGTCGAAGAAGGCGAGCAGGTTGCCGTTGCCGATGTCGAAGAAGAAGTGCGATGAGCCCGGGTAGTCGCGGTTCTCGATCAGCTCGGTCAGCGGGAAGCCGAGCACGTCCTGGTAGAAGCGGACCGTCCGCTCGACGTCGCCACTGATGAGCGCGGTGTGGTGCAGGCCACGGGCGGTCGAGGCGGGCCGCTCCCCGGCGGGGGTGAGGGTGGGCCGCGCGGATGCGGGCGCGCTCCGCCTCCAGGGCAGCAGGGTCCAGGTCGCTGGCGGCGTTGCTCACGGGGCTCCGATCGGGGCAGGGACGACGGTCGGGACAACCCCTGCGACCAGGATCTCGTTCCCCTGACACGTCCCGGTCACCCACGGGTGCGAGGGTGGCGGTCATGCGTGTCCTGCTCGCCGGGTGGTTCAGCTTCGACGAGGTGATCGCCACCGTGGGCGACGAGCTCGGCGCCGACGTCGTGGCCGGCTGGCTCACCGACGTCGGCATCGACCACGACGTCGCCTGGGCGCCCTACCTGGAACGCGGCGTGGACTGGCGGGACGTCGACCCGGCCGGCTACACGCACCTCGTGTTCGTCAGCGGCCCGCTGGCCGACCGGCCGCTGCTGCGGGAGCTCGCCGACGCCTTCGCCGGCGCGCAGCGCTGGGCGGTCAACGTCTCGGTCGTGCAGGAGTCCGCGCGGCGGCTGTTCGACCGGGTGTGGGAACGGGACGCGGCCGGGCTGGCCCGTCCCGACCTCGCCGTCGAGGGTCCGCTGCCCGACCTCCCGGTGGTCGCGGTGGCGTTCACGCCGGTGCAGGGCGAGTACGGGGAGCGCAGCCGGGCCGAGCGGGTGCGCGGGGCGATCGAGGAGTGGCTGGTAGACCGCGCGCTGCCCTGGTTCGAGCTGGACATGGACCTCTACGCGAAGCCGCACGCCCGCCGTCCGGCCCAGGTCGAGGCGCTGGTCCGCCGGGCCGACGTCGTGGTGAGCATGCGGCTGCACGCGCTGGTGCTCGGCCTCAAGCACGGTCGCCCGGTCGTCGCATGCGACCCGATCGCGGGCGGCGCCAAGGTCGCGAG
>JALYNA010000319.1 GCA_030773455.1 Actinomycetota bacterium | reverse complement strand
CGCTCACCCAGCGTCCCGATCTCGCCGCCGCCGTCGTCTGCAGCGCGCCACTGCTGGACATGGTCCGCTACGAGCGCTTCGGCCTGGGCCGCACCTGGAACGACGAGTACGGCACCGCCGAGGACCCCACCGAGCTGGGTTGGCTGCTGGGCTACTCGCCCTACCATCGGGTGGTCGAGGGCGCGGCCTACCCGGCGGTGCTGTTCACGACCTTCGAGTCCGACACCCGGGTCGACCCGCTGCACGCGCGCAAGCTGGCCGCGGCGCTGCAGCACGCCACGTCCTCCGACGCCCCGGTCCTGCTGCGGCGGGAGACCTCGGTCGGGCACGGCGCCCGGGCGGTGAGCCGGACGGTCGACCTGGCCGCCGACCAGCTGGCCTTCCTCGCGGCGCACACCGGCCTGACCGGGTGATCCCGGTCCCGATGCCGCGCCACGCGGCGTCGACTACGGGTTCTGCCCCGAGACCTGACAGTATCGGCGTGATGACTGCTTCACCGTCCGTGATCGCCGCCGACAACGGCGGGCCCGGCTCCGTGCCCGACTGCGCCGACTACTGGCTCTGCCAGCAGGTCTACGAGTGGTCGGGGACCGAGTGGCTGGCGGAGAACGCCCGGGCGCTGATCGCCACGCCGGCGCGGATCCTGCTGATCGTCGTCGTCGCCGTCCTGGCGCGGTACCTGGCACACCGGGCGATCCGCCGGCTGACCGACTCCACCGCGGTGGGACCTCTGCCCGCGATCCTGCGGGCCCGGCGGTTGTGCGCCACCGCCCTGGGGGAGGGCGCCGAGCAGCTGACCGCGCGCCGCACCCAGCGGGCCGAGGCGATCGGGTCGGTGCTGCGCAGCTGCGCCTCGATCATGGTGCTGGGCATCGCGGTGGTGCTCGTGCTGGGCGAGCTGGGCATCAACCTGGCCCCGATCCTGGCCAGCGCCGGGGTGGTGGGGGTCGCGCTCGGCTTCGGCGCGCAGAACCTGGTGAAGGACTTCATCGCCGGCATCGGCATCATCCTCGAGGACCAGTACGGCGTGGGGGACGTCGTCGACCTCGGGGAGGCCAGCGGCACCGTGGAGGCGGTCGGCCTGCGCATCACCCGGCTGCGCGACGTCAACAGCGTGGTCTGGTACGCCCGCAACGGGGAGATCCTGCGGGTCGGCAACAAGAGCCAGGGCTACGCCCAGGTGGTCATCGACATGCCCGTCGCCCACGACACCGACCTCGAGGGCTGCCGGGCCGCCATGCAGGAGGTGGCCGACGCCATGTACGCCGAGGAGGAGTGGGCCGGCGTGCTGCTGTCGGAGCCGGAGTCCCTCGGCGTCGAGCTGATCAGCGCGGAAGGCGTCGTGATGCGCCTGCAGGTCCGCACCACCAACGCCGACCAGTGGCGGGTCGGCCGCGAGCTGCGCATGCGGCTCAAGGAGCGCTTCGTCGCCGAGGGCATCCGCACGCCCCTGCCGCTGCTGTCCGCGGCCGGCGCCACGGCGGGAACCCGCTGACCGCCGGCGCGCCGGCCGGTGAGAGTCCGCGCCCAGCGACCTTCCGCGGCCTCTTCGCCGTACGGGAGTTCCGGCCGCTGTTCGGCACGTACCTGCTGTCGACCATCGGCGACGAGCTGGCCCGCGTCGCGCTGACCGTGCTGGTCTACCAGCGCACCGAGTCGCCGCTGCTGTCGGCGGTCACCTTCGCGATCGGCTACCTGCCGTGGCTGCTCGGCGGGCCGCTGCTGTCCACGCTGGCCGACCGGTTCCCCCGGCACCGGGTGCTCATCGCCAGCGACGCCGCCCGCGCCGTGCTGGTCGCCGCGATGGCGATCCCCGGGACGCCGCTGCCGCTGCTGCTGGGCCTGCTGTTCGTCGTGGCGGTGTGCGGGCCGCCGTTCGAGTCCGCCAGGTCCGCGCTCATGGCCGACGTCCTCGACGGCGACCGGTACGCGCTGGCGACGTCCCTGACCAACGTCGGCTCACAGGTGGCCCAGGTCCTGGGGCTCGTGCTGGGCGGCACGCTGATCGCCCTCCTCCACCCGTCTGCGGCGCTGCTGCTCGACGCGGCCACCTTCGCCGTCTCCGCCGTCTGGCTGTGGGCGCGGCTGCACCGCCGCCCCGCCCCTGAGGACGGCACCGGGGACACGCGCTCGATGTGGCGGGACGCGGGTGAGGGGCTGCGGCTGATCGGCCGGACGCCGCGGCTGCGCGCGATCATCGCCGTCACCTGGGTGGGCACCTTGTTCGGCACCACGCCGGAGGGCGTCGCCGCGCCGCTGGTCGAGGAGCTCGGTGAGGGTGCTCCGCTGATCGGCGTCCTGCTCGCGGCCAACCCCGCGGGGGTCACCGTGGGCGGGCTGCTGATCGCCCGCGGCCTCACCCAGCAGCGCCGCGAGCAGCTGGTGCCGCACCTGGTCGTCCTGTCGCTCGTCCCCGTCCTGGTGGCCGGGCTGGTCACCGTGTGGGGGGCGCCCGGGCAGGGGGTCTACGCGGCCGTGACCGCGCTGCTGTTCCTCGCCGGGCTCGGGGCGGCCTGGACGATCCCGCTCAACGTCGCCTTCGTGCAGGCTGTGCCCCCGGCCTACCGGGGCCGCGCCTTCGGGGTCGCGGTCAGCGGGCTGTACGGCGTCCAGGGGATCGGCGTGCTCGCGGCCGGTGCCGCGGCCGAGGGGTTCGCGCCCGGCGGCGTGGTCGCCCTCCTCGGCGGGCTGGGCCTCCTGGCGGTCGTCCCGCCGCTGCTCGGTTACGTGCGTACCCAGGGTCACGTGGCAGCGGCCCCGCCCCCTGCGGGACGATCGAGGGCATGAGCCGATCCCTGCCGTCGGCGCGGACCTTCTACGAGGAGGTCGGCGGCGCGGCCACCTTCTCCCGGCTCGTGGCCCGCTTCTACGCCGGGGTCCGCGCCGACTCGGTGCTCGCGCCGCTGTACCCGCAGGACGACTGGGAGGGCGCCGAGGCCCGGCTGCGTGGGTTCCTCGAGCAGTACTGGGGCGGGCCGACGACCTACTCGCAGGAGCGCGGCCATCCCCGGCTGCGGATGCGCCACGCGCCCTTCGCCATCGGCCCGGCCGAGCGCGACGCGTGGCTGCGCAACATGCGCGACGCCGTGGACTCCCTGGAGCTGACCCCCGAGCAGGACGCGACGCTGTGGGGGTACATGGAGATGGCCGCGCGGAGCATGCAGAACCGCTGGCCCGACGACGCGCCCGGCGGCCTGTCCCCCACCTGAGAGAGGACCCCCGAGGAGCCCAGTGGACCCGGACACGTCCCTGCCCGCTGCCCGCATCCGTAGCGCCGACTGGTGGCGGGACGCGGTGTTCTACCAGGTCTACATCCGCAGCTTCGCCGACGGGGACGGCGACGGCGTGGGCGACCTGGCCGGCATCCGGGCCCGCCTGCCGCACCTGGCCGCGCTCGGCGTCGACGCGCTGTGGATCACGCCGTTCTACCCCTCCCCCATGGCCGACCACGGCTACGACGTCGCCGATCCGCGGGACGTCGAGCCGGTCTTCGGCGACCTCGCCGGGTTCGACGCGCTGCTGGCCGAGGCCCACGCGCTGGGCATCCGGGTGACTGTCGACCTGGTGCCCAACCACACCTCCGACCACCACGCCTGGTTCCGGGCGGCGCTGGCCGCCGGCCCCGGGTCCCCGGAGCGGGCCCGCTACCTGTTCCGCGACGGCCGCGGCCCGGACGGCGCCCAGCCGCCGAACAACTGGCCCTCGGTCTTCGGCGGGCCGGCGTGGACCCGGGTGGACGACGGCCAGTGGTACCTGCACATCTTCGCGCCCGAGCAGCCCGACCTGGACTTCACGAACCGCGAGGTGCTCGCCGACCTCGAGACGACAATGCGGTTCTGGCTCAACCGCGGCGTCGACGGCTTCCGCATCGACGTCGCCCACGGCATGGCCAAGCCCGCCGGCCTGCCGGACATGCAGCCGATGGAGGACACCGGCCTGCTCGACGACCACGGCCCCGGCGACCACCGCTTCGACGACGACGGCGTGCACGACGTGCACCGGCGGATCCGCGCCGTGCTCGACGAGTACCCGAGGACCATGGCCGTCGGCGAGGTCTGGGTGTCCGACGATGACCGGCTGGCGCAGTACCTGCGCCCCGACGAGCTGCAGCTGGCCTTCAACTTCAGGCTGCTGACCGCCGAGTGGGACGTCGACGAGCTGCGCGACGCGATCGTCCACTCACTGGCCACCGTGGCCGGGACGCCGGCGCCGGCCTGCTGGGTGCTGTCCAACCACGACCGGCCACGGCACGTGACCCGCTACGGCGGCGGCGAGCGGGGGACCCGGCGGGCGCGCGCGGCGGCGCTGCTGCAGCTGGCCCTGCCCGGCGCGGCCTACCTCTACAACGGCGACGAGCTCGGCATGCCCGACGTCGACCTGCCCGACGAGGTGCTGCAGGACCCGATCTGGGAGCGGTCCGGGCACACCGAGCGGGGTCGCGACGCCTGCCGCATCCCGGTGCCGTGGTCGGGCACCGAGCCCTCGTACGGCTTCTCGTCGAGCGCCGAGACGTGGCTGCCGATGCCGGAGGGCTGGGGGCCGCTGACCGTCGAGGCCCAGGAGGGCGATCCCCGTTCGTTGCTGTCGCTGTACCGGACGGCGCTCGCGCTGCGGCGAACCTCGCCCGCCTTCGCCGGGGAGGCGCTGGCGTGGTTACCGTCACCCGACGGTTGCCTCGCGTTCCGCCGTCCCGGCGGGCTGGTGTGCCTGCTCAACCTCTCCGGGGCTCCGGTGCCGCTGCCCGAGGGTCGGGTGCTGCTGGCCAGCGCCGAGGTCGGGGACGGCACCCTGCCGCACGACGCGGCGGTGTGGCTGCAGGCCTGAGGAAGGACCTCCCTGCCCCCCATCGCTCGCAGGCCTCGCAGCGGGCCCCTGCAGGAAGGCCGCCCGGCCGGACGGCCGGTCAGGGCGGCGCGGGCAGCCAGCGGAGAGCGGCAGCACGGAATGCCTCGGCGGCCAGGTCGCCGGCACCGGCAGGGATCGCCCCGAGCACCGGGACCCCGGCACGTGGCAGGTCCTCGAGGTTGCAGCGCTCGGCCAGCCCGGGATCCGCCGGCCACAAGCCGATGACGATCCCAGCCGGTTCCAGCCCCCGGGCGCGCAGGGCTTCGACGGTCAGCTCGGTGTGGTTGAGGGTGCCCAGCCCGGCGGCCACCACGACGACCACGGCCGGCTCCACTCCCGCCGCCCGGACGGTCAGCGCCAGGTCCGCGACGGTGCCCCCAGCCCCGTCCAGGCGGACGAGCAGGCCCCCGGCGCCCTCGACCAGGGTGACGTCGTGCGACCGGGCGAGCTCGACGACCCGCTGCGCGGTCTCCGCGATCGGCGGCAGCGGAACCCCGGCGCGGCGGGCCGCGGTGTCGGGGGCCAGCGGCTCGGGGAGGCGGGCCGGTTCCAGCCAGGTGGACAGCCGCCCGAGGGCCCGGACGACGTCCAGGTCGCCCGGCCCGCCGGGGGGAACCCCAGTCTGGGCCACCTTGACCCCCGCCACCCGCAGCCCCGCCGCGGTGTAACGGGCCGCGAGGGCGGCGGTGGTGATGGTCTTGCCCACCTCGGTCCCGGTGCCCGTGACCACGACGACGCGGCCGCTCACCGGGGCCTCCGGAGGCCGAGCACGGTCCGGACCACCGATGCCGCCCGTTCCAGCTCCTCGCCGCGGAGGGTGGCGCGCGAGGTGAGGCGTACCCGGCTCACCCCGTCGGGCACGGAGGGGGGCCGGAAGCAACCGACCCGGACGCCACGGTCGAAGAATTCGGCGGCCGCGGCGACGGCCTGCTCCGGGGAGTCGACCGGCACCGAGAGCACCGCGCCGGCGGGGGCGGGGACACCGGCAGCCCCGGCCAGGGTCGCGGCACAGGAGTGGACGGCGGCGACCCGCTCGGGCTCCTCCTCGAGGATCCGCAGCGCCGCCATCGCGCCGGCGGCCGCGGCCGGGTTCAGGCCCGTGTCGAAGATGAACGGGCGGGCGGTGTTGACCAGGTGCTCGATCACCTCGGGAGCACCCAGGACCGCCCCACCCTGGCTGCCGAGCGCCTTGGACAAGGTCGCCGTCACGATCACGTCCGGCCGACCGGCCAGGCCCGCCGCCGCCACCAGACCCTGTCCCTCCGGCCCGCAGACCCCGATCCCGTGGGCCTCGTCGACGACCAGGACCGCACCCCGCCGTCGGGCCACGTCGGCCAGCGCGGCGAGCGGCGCCGCGTCGCCGAGCACCGAGTAGACCGACTCGGCCAGGACGATCGCGTGCGGTTCCTGCCGCCCGGCGAGCGCGGCGTCGACGGCGGCGACGTCCCCGTGCGGCACCACCTGCACGCGGGCGCGGGCCAGCCGGCAGGCATCGACCAGGGAGGCGTGGACGTGCGCGTCGGACACCAACAGCACGTCCGGGCCTGCCAGGGCGGTCACCACTCCGAGGTTGGCCAGGTAGCCCGAGGAGAAGACCAGCGCCCGAGGCTGCTGGCAGAACCCGGCGAGGGCCGCCTCCAGCTCCGCGTGCAGCTCGAGGGTTCCGGTCACCAGGCGGGAGGCGCTCGCCCCCGCACCCCAGCGGCAGGCGGCCTGCGCAGCGGCCTGGGCGACGCGCGGGTCGGTGGCCAGGCCCAGGTAGTCGTTGCCGGCCAGGTCCAGCACCACCGTCCCGGCCGCCCGGGGCCGCAGCGACCGGGTCAGCCCGGCCTCGCTCCGCTCGTCCGCCGCCGCACGCAGCCGGTCCAGGAAGGCCGAGCCCCCCGACCCGGACGCCGGTCCAGTCATGACATGCCCTCCGTGACGGCCGCCACCGCCGCGACCACCCCGCGGCTGATCGTCGCCACGTCGTCGTCGGAGCTGATGTAGGGCGGCATCGTGTAGACGAGGTCGCGGAAGGGACGCAGCCACACGCCGGCGGCGAGGGCGGCCTCGGTGGTCCGGGGGACGTCGACCGGGCCGCGGGTCTGCACCACGCCGACCGCGCCGAGGACGCGGACATCGGCCACCCCGGGCATGCCCGCGGCCGGAGCCAGCCCCTCGGCCAGCCCCTGCTCGATTCGGCGCACCCGCCCGGACCAGTCCTGGCCGGTGAGCAGGTCCAGGCTGGCCGAGGCCACCGCGCAGGCCAGAGGGTTGGCCATGAAGGTGGGTCCGTGCATCAGGGCGCCGGCCGGCTCGGTGCAGACCGCCTCCGCCACGGCACCGGTGCACAGGACGGCGGCCATGGTCAGGTACCCGCCGGTGAGCGCCTTGCCCACGCACAACACGTCCGGGACCACGTCGGCGTGCTCGGTGGCGAACATGGTCCCGGTGCGCCCGAAGCCGGTGGCGATCTCGTCGAAGACGAGCAGCACGCCGTGCTCGTCGCACAGCGACCGCAGGACGCGCAGGCACGCGGGGCTGTAGACGTGCATGCCGCCCGCCCCCTGCAGGACCGGTTCCACGATGACGGCGGCCAGCTCCGGCGCGTGCTGCTCGAACAGCCGCGTCGTCTCCACCGTCCACGCGGCGACCTCGGGGTCGTCCTCCGCGCGGTCGAAGCCCGCCGGCGGCCGCGGGGCGAAGACCTGTTCGGCCAGCACACCGGCGAACAGCGAGTGCATGCCGCCGATCGGGTCGCAGACGCTCATCGCCGCGAACGTGTCCCCGTGGTACCCGCCGCGGACGGTGAACAGCCGTCGTCGCCGGGGCTCTCCCCGGCCGATGGCGTGCTGGAACGCCATCTTGATGGCCACCTCGACCGACACCGACCCGGAGTCGCACAGGAAGACGTGCTGCAACGGATCGGGAGCCAGGTCCAGCAGCCGTCGGACCAGCCCGACGGCCGGGGCGTGCGTGAGCCCGCCGAACATCACGTGCGACATGGACGTCAGCTGGTCCCTGGCCGCGGCGTCGAGGACCGGGTGGCGGTAGCCGTGGATGGCGCACCACCACGAGGACATGGCGTCGACCACCTCACCGTGGCCGGCCAGCCGCAACCGCACCCCCTCCGCCGACTCCACGATCCGCACCGGGGACGGCGCGGTCATGGAGGCGTAGGGATGCCACACGTGGGCGCGGTCCAGCGCGAGCAGGCGCTCGGCGCCACCCGCCGGGTCGTCGGCGCGGCCGGTCCCGGACGGGTTCACCGGTCGTCCCCGGTGACGGTCCCGTGTTGCACGCAGTGCGCCGTCCAGGACAGCGGTGTCACCTGGACCTTCATCCTGCGGCCGCAGGCGGGACAGAACCGCGGGGGCTCCAGTCCCCGCGCCCCGGCGCAGGCGGCGTGGTCGGCATCGGCGGCCGGACGCCCACAGCGATCACAGAAGGCCGGGACCAGCACGGTCAGATGGCCGAGGACAGCGCCTTGACCGGCATCTGCAGGTTGGCGAGCAGGGCCAGGTCCTCCTGGGGCGGACGACCCAGGGTGGTCAGGTAGTTGCCGACGATGATCGCGTTGACGCCGCCGAGCAGGCCGTCCCGGCTGCCCAGGTCGCCGAGGGTGATCTCGCGGCCGCCGGCGAACCGCAGGATCGTGCGGGGCAGCGCCAGCCGGAAGGCCGCCACGGCGCGCAGCGCCTCCTTGGCGTCGAGCACGGGAAGGTCGGCGAACGGGGTGCCGGGGCGCGGGTTGAGGAAGTTCATGGGCACCTCGTGCGGGGACAGCTCCGCGAGCTGAGCGGCGAACTCCGCTCGCTGGGCCCGGGTCTCCCCCATCCCGAGGATGCCGCCGCAGCAGACCTCCATGCCGGAGGCGGCGACCATCCGGAGCGTGTCGAACCGCTCCTCCCAGGTGTGGGTGGTGACCACCGACGGGAAGTGCGACCGCGCGGTCTCCAGGTTGTGGTTGTAGCGGTGCACACCCATGTCGACCAGTTCGTCGACCTGCTCCTGGGTCAGGATCCCCAGCGACGCCGCGACCTGGATCTCCACGGCAGCGTGGATGGCGGTGACCGCCTCCCGCAGCTGGGTCATCAGGCGCTGGTCCGGGCCGCGGACCGCGGCGACGATGCAGAACTCCGTCGCGCCGGTGGCCGCGGTCTGCCGGGCCGCTTCCACCAGCGCCGGGATGTCCAGCCACACCGCGCGGACCGGAGAGGTGAACTGGCCGGACTGGGAGCAGAAGTGGCAGTCCTCCGGGCAGCCGCCGGTCTTGAGCGACACGATGCCCTCGACCTCGACCTCCGGGCCGCACCAGCGCATCCGCACCTGGTGGGCCAGCTCGAGCAGCTGGGGCATGTCCTCGTCGGGCAGGTCCAGGACCGCGAGGATCTGCTCCTCGCTGAGACCCCGTCCCTCCTCGAGCACTTGACCCCTGGCCTGCTCGAGCACCGTCGTCATCGCTGTCCTTCCCTCCGGCAGCGTCCGTCGCGGCCCGTTCTGCGCCGTATGAGTCGTGACGCGCTGGTTGACCGACAGAACCTAACAGCCGGTGGCGGCGGCCATGAGCGGCCATGAGTTTCGGCGTCCGGCGTCGCTACGGGACGGGACGTCGAGCGCTCACCGGTCGGCCGCGGCGGTCTCCGGTTCGGCGGTCGCGCCGCCGGGCTCGTCGGCATAGCGGGCGAGGAACACCTTCTCGTCCGGGGTGAGCCGGCGGGGCCGGTCGATGCCGAAGTCGAAGGGCACCAGCAGGGTGCTGCCGGTGACCGCCAGCCGTCCGTGGTCGAAGAGCTCGTAGTGGCAGGTGAAGGCGGCGGCCCGGATCCCGGACACCCAGATCTGCACGTCCAGCGGGTGGCGCGAGTAGACGACCGGCAGCTTGTACTGGATGTCGTGGGCCGCGACGACGGTGCCCTGCCGCAGCCCGGTCTGCTCCTCCAGGGATGCCCGGTCGAAGAACAGGTCGACGCGGGCCATCTCGAAGTACGCCAGGAAGACGACGTTGTTGACGTGGCCGTAGGCGTCCATGTCCGACCAGCGCATGGGGACCTGCACGGTGTGTC
>JALYNA010000318.1 GCA_030773455.1 Actinomycetota bacterium | reverse complement strand
GATGGCGCGGGCCGCGCGGCAGGCCGCCGAACAGCGGATGTCCTGGTCCGCCGTCGTTGACGAGGCGCTCGCCCTGCTGCCCGGCCGCGCCGCATCGGCCGAGGGGGTGGGCTGACGTGCCCCGGCTGCGCCGGTCCGGCGCGCGCACGGACCCGACCGCCCTGCGGGCCACCCTGCGCCACCTGCTCCCGCTCGTGCGGCGGGAACGGGGCCTCGTCGCGCTCGGGCTGGTGGCCGTCCTCGTCGAGGTCCTCGCGACGCTCGCCGAGCCCTGGCCGCTCAAGCTCGTCATCGACGAGGTGCTGCCCGCGGCGCTGGGCGGTGAGCCGCTGCCGTCCGGGCAGGTGCTCGGGTTCCCCGCCCTCGCACTGCTCGCGACCGCAGGCGTGCTCGCCGCCACGGGCCTGCGCGCCGGTGCCTCCTACGCGGCCACCGTCTGCTTCGCCTGGGTGGGCTCCCGGGTGACCACCCGGCTCCGCGCGTCCGCCTACGAGCGGCTGCTCGCCCAGTCGGTGGGCTACCACCAGGCCACGTCGACCGGCGACCTGCTGTCCCGGTTGACCGCCGACGTCATGCGCCTGCAGGAGGTCGCGGTCACCGCCGGCCTCCCGCTCCTCGGCAGCGTCGTGACCTTCGTCGGGATGACGGTGGTGATGCTCGTCCTGGACCCGCTGCTGGCCCTCGTGGTGCTCGTGGCCTTCCCGGTGTTCCTCCTCGGCGCGCACCGGGCCGGCGGACGGGTCACCAACGCCGCCCGCGAGCAGCGCCGCAACGAGGGCGCGGTGGCCGGGCTGGTGGGTGAGTCGCTCGGCTCGATGCGGGTCGTGCAGGCCTACCGCCTGGAGGAACCGCTCGCCGCGCGGTTCGGCGCCAGCAACGCCGCCAGCCTGCGCAGCGGGGTCCGCACCCAGCGGCTGGCCGCCGGCCTGGAGCGGCGCACCGACCTCGTCATCGGTGTGGCGACCGCCGTCGTCCTGCTCATCGGCACGCGGCGCGTCCTGGACGGCGCCCTGACCCTCGGCGAGCTCGTGGTGTTCACCAGCTACCTCAAGAGCGTGTTCAAGCCGATGCGCAACCTCGCGAAGTACACCGCCCGCATCTCGAAGGCCGTGGCGTCGGGCGAGCGGGTCGCCGAGCTGCTGGACGCGGAGCCGGAGCTCCGGGACGCGCCCGGGGCCCGACCGCTCCGGCGTGCGCGTGGCGACCTCTGCCTCGAGGCGGTCACCGTCGCCCACGAGCCCGGCCGGCCGGTCCTCACCGGCGCGGACCTGCACGTCCGGCCAGGTGAGCGGGTCGGCGTGGTCGGGCCGAGCGGATCGGGGAAGTCGACGCTGATCGCGCTGCTGCTGCGGCTGCTCGACCCGCAGTCCGGTCGGGTGCTGCTCGACGGGCACGACCTGCGCAACCTCACCCTGGCCTCGGTGCGCTCGGCCACCGCGGTGGTGCTGCAGGAGTCGGTGCTGTTCGCCGACACCGTGCGGGAGAACATCCGCCTCGCCCGCCCCGGCGCCACCGACGCCGAAGTGCACGCCGCCGCCGTCGCGGCCGACGCCGACGGCTTCATCCGCGCGCTGCCGCACGGCTACGACACGGTGCTCGCCGAACGCGGCGACTCCCTGTCCGGCGGGCAGCGCCAGCGCCTGGCCATCGCCCGCGCGATGTTGCGCGACGCCCCGGTCGTGCTGCTGGACGAGCCGACGACCGGGCTGGACGCCCAGAGCCGCCGCGCGGTGCTCGCGGCGCTCGACCGGCTCACCGCCGGCCGCACGGTGCTGGTAGTCGCGCACCACGAGGAGCTGCTGGCCTCCTGCGACCGGGTCGTGCGCGTCGCCGACGGCCGGATCCAGCCCCTTACCTTCCCGTCCCCGATGGCCACCGGAGGCCCGCGATGACTCCACCGCCGACCACCACGTCCGTCGATGCTCCGGGCGAGCCGCTCGTCGTCGATCCCCTCGTCCGGGACGTCGACCGGCTCACCGACCGCGCCGAGCTCGCCCGGCTGCTCGACGCCCTGCCCTGGCTGGACGGCCCGGACGGCGCCGGCGCCGCTGTGCGGCTGCGCTGGAAGCCCGGCACCAGCGTGCGAATCGGCGCCGTCGTCCCCACCGCCGCCGGACCGGCCGCGGTGCTCGTCGCCGCCTTCGCCCGCGCCCAGCTGGGGCAGCGAGGGGAAGGGCGCCAGGATCGAGGCCGCGCCGGGCAGCAGGGCGCTCCGGTGCACCGGGACGGCGCCGTCGTGGCCGTCCCCGCCGACGTGGACCCGGCGTTGTGCGGGCTCGTTCCCTCCGGCGGCGTGCCGCTGGCCTACAACCCCGCGCGCCGCTGGGTGGGCCGGCACTGCGACCGAGTGGTGAAGGTGCACGCCGAGGCGCCCCCGTCCGGGGTGGCCGCGCTGCTCACCTCTCCACCCCCCGCCCTCGCCGCCCACCTGCCGGCCGCGGAGGTGCTGCAGGAGGGCCGGCTCGTGCGGCTCGAGTTCCGGCCGGGCTCGCTCCTCCGGGCGGCCGACGTCCCCGCGGTGGCGGAGGCGCTCGGCGAGCTGCACCGCTGCCCGCCGCCGCGCGACCTGCCCGTCCTCGGCATGACCCCGATGCTGCTGGCGGCCCGGAACGCGGCCCGCTC
>JALYNA010000317.1 GCA_030773455.1 Actinomycetota bacterium | reverse complement strand
CGCGACTTCATCCGGGGCGAGCTCAACCGGCTGACGGAGGAGAGCCCCGAGGACGCCGAGCGCCGGGAGCGGAAGGCCAGGAAGAAGCGCGAGGCCGCGGCTCGCGACGGGGGCTGAAAGGGACCCCCTCCTCCCCAACCCTCGCAAGCTCGGGGCGGTGCCCTGGAGGGGGCCGCCCTGCCCCCGCCGCTCGCCCGCTCCCGGCGAGACCCTGCAGGGGGCCGCCCTCCTCCCCGCGCCTCGGAGAAGGACCCTCGCCCCGAGCCCTTCGCGGGCTCAGGGCACGCTCGTCGAGGGCCGTGCCCTGGAGGGGGCCGACCGTGATGCCCCGCTGACAACCGCGGGGGTGATCAGGGCAGGTACGCGTCCAGGCCCAGCTCGTCGGGCGGGCCAGGTTCCCCCGCGTCCCCGCTGTCCCGGTCCTCACCGTCCCAGTCCTCGTCGAGGGCCTCGCGGACCACCCAGGCGGCTAGCCCGGAGCCGTAGCCCCTGCGGGCGAGCATCCCCACCAGCCGGCGCTCCGCGGTGACCCGGTCGACCCGCCGCAGTCCGGGCAGCCGGCGCTGCACCAGGCGACGGGCCGCTTCCCACTCGTCCTGGTCCTCGACGAGTGCGACCGCTTCCTCGGCGACCTCGCCGTCGAGGCCCTTGGCGCGCAACTCCGACTTGAGGGCGCGCCGGGCGAGGCCGCGGCCGGCCTGGCGGGAGGTCACCCAGGCTCGGGCAAAGGCCGCGTCGTCGATCAGCCCCACCTCGCCGAAGCGGTCCAGGACCGAGCTGGCGACGTCGTCGGGGATGCCACGCCTGGCCAGCAGGTCGGCCAGCTGCTGACGGGTCTTGGCGGCCCCGGTCAGCGCCCGCAGGCAGATCGAGCGGGCGACCTGCTCGGGGTCGCCCGGGTCGTCCTCGGGAGGCGGGCCGCCGGCCGGCGGGGCGGCATCCGGAACGTCCGGGTCAGGGGACGAACCGGAGCGCCGCCCGCGTCGACGTCCGGAAGCCGAACGCTCCCGGGCCTCGGGCCAGCCACCCACCGTCAGAAGTCGGGCTGGTCGGCCGTGGCCGGCTCGTCGAGCTTCGCGCCGATGCCGAGCTTCTCCTTGACCTTTTTCTCGATCTCGTCGGCGAGGTCGGGGTTGTCGCGCAGGAACGTGCGGACGTTCTCCTTGCCCTGGCCGAGCTGATCGCCCTCGTACGTGTACCAGGCGCCGGACTTGCGGATGAAGCCCTGCTCGACGCCGGCGTCGATCAGGCCGCCCTCGCGACTGAAGCCCTGACCCCACAGCAGGTCGAGCTCGGCCTGCTTGAACGGCGCGGCGACCTTGTTCTTGACGACCTTCACGCGGACCCGGCTGCCGACCGCCTCGGTGCCCTGCTTCAGGGTCTCGATGCGGCGGACGTCGAGCCGGACCGACGAGTAGAACTTCAGCGCCCGACCACCGGTGGTGACCTCCGGCGAGCCGTAGACGACGCCGACCTTCTCGCGCAGCTGGTTGATGAAGATCGCGGTGGTGCCGGAGTTGTTCAGCGCACCGGTGATCTTGCGCAGCGCCTGGCTCATCAGCCGGGCCTGCAGACCGACGTGGCTGTCGCCCATCTCGCCCTCGATCTCGGCACGGGGCACCAGCGCGGCGACCGAGTCGATGACGATGACGTCGAGTGCACCGGAGCGGATGAGCATGTCCGCGATCTCCAGCGCCTGCTCACCGGTGTCGGGCTGGCTGACCAGCAGCGCGTCGGTGTCGACGCCGATCGCCCGGGCGTACTCGGGGTCGAGTGCGTGCTCGGCGTCGATGAACGCCGCGATGCCGCCGGCGGCCTGGGCGTTGGCCACCGCGTGCAGGGCGACCGTCGTCTTGCCGGAGGCCTCGGGGCCGTACACCTCGATGACGCGGCCGCGCGGCAGACCACCGATGCCGAGGGCGATGTCGAGGGCGATCGATCCGGTCGGGATGACTTTGATCGCCTGTGCGGCGTTGTCGCCCAGCCGCATGACAGAGCCCTTGCCGAACTGCTTGTCGATCTGGGCGAGGGCCATGTCGAGGGCCTTGTCGCGGTCGAGCGTTGCCATGGTGCTCACCTTCGGGAAGTCGCGGTGCAGTAGGTCGAGCGGGTCGGTGCCGACGCTAGGGCGGGGGTCTGACACTTCCGGGGATCCGGCCGACCTGTGGAGGAACGCCCGGCCTGTGGACTGCGGGACCAATCTAGCTCGAACGTGTGTTCGACTGCCAGTGTGACACGCCGCTCCTGCGACTCAGCGCTCCTTGCGCGGCACGTCGAACTCCTCGCAGACCGCCAGCCAGACGCGCCGTACCGGCAGGCCGGCCTCGATCGCCTCGACGGCGCTGCGGCCGCCCAGCGCGGAGAAGACGTGGTCGCGGGCCACGGTCTCGGCACGCATGGAGCCGAACTGCTCGCCGAGCCGGGACCAGAACTCCTGCAGTCGCACGACCCCGACGCTAGCGCGCCCGCCCGGGGGCCTGCTGCGCCCTCGGAGCTCCTACGCTGGGGACGTGATCGGCACCGGCTCCAGCACCCTAGACCTCGTCCTGGAGATCGGGATCGCCTTGGCGCTCCTGGTCTCGCTGGTCCTGCTCTGGCGCAACTACCGGGGCCGCTGAGCCGCCACCGATCCCTCGGTGCGGACCCACACGACCAAGAGCGGGACGACGAGCGCAGCCGAGACCGTCGCGACCAGCCCGTAGCCGCCGAGGGCGAGCAGCGGACCACCGGCGACGCCGGCGGCCGCGGCACCCAGGCCCATCAGCAGGTCGGTGCCGCCCTGCGCGGTGGGCCGCCGCTCCTCCCCGACGGACTCGGTGACGAGCGTGGAGCCGGCGATCAGCCCGCAGGACCAGCCCAGCCCGAGCAGCAGCAGCCCGGCACCGAGCTGCAGTGCCGCGTCGGGCGCAGCCGTCCCCGCCAGCGCGGCCGCCGCCAGCAGCAGGCCCGCCCCCACCGCGACCGTCCGACGGCGACCGGCCCGGTCGGCGAGCAGCCCGACCAGCGGGGAGAAGAGATACATGCCGGCGACGTGGACGCTGATGACCAGGCCGATGACGCGCAGCGTCGTCCCGCCGCCGTGGCCCATGTGCACCGGCGTCATCACCATCACGCCGACCATCACCGCGTGGGAGACCACGACCGCGGTGAGGCCCAACCGGCCGCGGGGATCGGCCCAGACCGCGCCGACGGCGGCCGTGGTCGCCC
>JALYNA010000316.1 GCA_030773455.1 Actinomycetota bacterium | reverse complement strand
CAGGTGGCCGACCCCGCGGGGCGCGGTGGGCAGGCCGAGGAACGTCGTCCCGGACCGGGGCGCACCCGGGGCCAGCGGCGTGGGCCCGGTGCGCTCGGGAGCGGTGGTCATGCCGGCACCTCGGCGGTTTCCGCGGGGATCGCCGGTCGGGTGGTCTGGTGCGGGCTCACGGCGTCCTCCGTCGAGGCCAGGATCTCGGCCAGGTGCACGGTGCGCGTCCCCGACCACAGCCGGGAGAGCCCACCGCCGATGTGCATGAGGCAGGAGGCGTCACCGGCGGTACACACCTCTGCGTGGGTGGACAGGATGTTGGCCATCTTGTCGGTCAGCATCGCCGTCGAGGTGTCGGAGTTCTTGATCGAGAAGGTGCCGCCGAAACCGCAGCACTGCTCGGCGGCCGGCAGCTCGACCAGCTCCAGCCCGCGCACCGCGCGCAGCAGCTGCAGCGGCCGGTCCCCGACCCGCAGCAGCCGCAGCGAGTGGCAGGTCGGGTGGTAGGTGACCCGGTGCGGGTAGTAGGCGCCGACGTCGGTCACCCCGAGCACGTCGACGAGGAACTGCGAGAGCTCGTAGGTGCGCTCGGCCAGCGCCTCGGCCTCGGCGGCGAGCCCGTCCTCGCCGGCCCGGCGCAGCACCATGGCCTGCTGGTGGTGGATCGAGGCCACGCACGACCCGGACGGCGCCACGACCGCCTCCGCGCCGGTGAAGGCGCGCACGTGGTTGGCCACGATCGGCACGGCCTCGCGCCGATAGCCGGTGTTGACGTGCATCTGCCCGCAGCAGGCCTGCCCCGGGGGGACGACGACCTCGTGGCCCAGCCGCTCGAGCAGCCTGGCCGTCGCCATCGCGACCTGCGGCGCCACCGTGTCCACCAGACACGTGGCGAACAGCGCCACCTTCATGGGGCTCCCTCCCGGTCGGCCGCGACGTCGCGGCGCACCCTGCTGGACTCCCGGACGACGAGCACCGGGTCGACCACGGCGTCAGTGTGCAGGACCACGCGCCCGCCCATCGCGTGCAGCGTGCCCTCATTGCTCCGCGCGCGCGACGTGCGCTGCGCGACGACGGTGGAGTGCCCCGTCGGCGGTCAGCCCCCGGCCGGCTCGCCGGTCAGCGCCCTCGTGACCGCGGGGGAGGGCCGCAGCTCCAGCGGGCGGCCGGCGAGCTCGGCGGCCTCGACGTGGTCGAGCAGCAGCTCGCGCCCGGGCTCCGACAGCGCGGTCACCGAGCGGGCGTCGATGCGCTCCACCCGCACGGGCTCGCGGCCGTAGTGGCGCCAGAAGGAGTTGACGGCGGCGGCGTCCACCGCGCCGGCCAGGCACAGCAGCCGGCCGCCGGTGGTGTTCAGCAGGCGGACGACGCCCCGCCTGGTCACGGCGTTTTCCGGCGTGTGCGGCTCCACCTCCCCAGTGTGCAGCGCAGCGCGGGGGAGCCGGTCTCCCGCTGAGGAGAACTGCTCAGGACGCCGGGACCGGAGGCGTCCAGCACGCGTCGTCGGCGACCGCGCCGGCCGCCTCCGGGGGGAACGCGCCGGCCCGGGGCAGCAGCGCCGGGACGTCGTGCCCGAGCTCGCGGGCGAGCAGGTCCGCGACCGGCAGCAGGGCCGCCAGCCGGTAGCCCGTCCGCAGGCCCATCCGCTCGAGCAGGTACACGAGGTCCTCGGTGGCGATGTTGCTGGTGGCCGCCGGGGCGAACGGGCAGCCGCCGATCCCGCCGGCGCTGGCGTCGAGCACGGGAACGCCGGCGTCGACGGCGGCGGCCGCGTTGGCGTAGCCGGTGTTGCGGGTGTTGTGGAAGCGGGTGTTGTGGAAGTGGAACCGCAGCGCCGGTGCGCCCCCCACCGCGTCCCGGACCCCTGCCGTCAGGTCGCGGACCTGGGTGGGGACGCCGACCCCAATCGTGTCGGCCAGGCACAGCTCGTCGGCGCCCGCGCCGGCCAGTTCGGCAGCCAGCCCGACCACCCGGTCGCGGTCGACCTCGCCCTCGAACGGGCAGCCGAAGGCGGTGGCGAGGGTCGCGGTCGCGAACAGGCCCCGGGAGCGCGCCTCGGCGACCACGTCCTGGGCGGCGCGCAGTGCCTCGTCGGTGGACGCGTTCTGGTTGCGGCGGCTGAACGTGTCGCTGACGCAGACCACGACGTTGATCTCGTCGACCCCGGTGACCAGTGCGCGATCCAGGCCGCGGCGGTTGAGGACCAGCCCCGCGTAGCGCACCCCGTCCCTGCGCGGTACCGCGGCCATGACCGCCTCGGCGTCGGCCATGGTGGGCACGAGCCGGGGATGGGCGAAGGAGACCGCCTCGATGCGGCGCGCACCGGCGTCCGCGAGCCGGGTGATCAGCTCGACCTTCGCCTCCGTGCTCAGCACCGTGCGCTCGTTCTGCAGGCCGTCCCGTGGGCTGACCTCGACGACGGTCACGTCCATGCCGTGTGCCTCCTGCTCGTCCCTGCCGCCGCCCGGGGGGAGGCAGGCCGTTTCGCGGCAAACGCACTGTTGTGCGAATCACACGGGCACTGTAGCGTCTGCACCACCACGTGGGCATGGCGTCCACGATGTGGACTTTCAGGATGAGCCGGTCCTCGAACCGAGGAGGTGGGATGACGCAGCTCGCGCACGACGACGGAGGCGCGGTCGGCGGTGCCTGGCCGCAGGGCGCGGCCGAGTCCTCGTCCCGCAAGCCGGTCCTGGTCCTGCGCAAGGCGCGCCAGGTCCTCGATGCCTTCACCCCGGGCACGCCGGCGCTGTCGGCCCGGGAGGTGCAGCGCGCCACCGGGCTGCCGGCCACGACGTGCCTGCGGCTGCTGCAGGCGCTGGTCGAGGAGGAGTTCCTGGACCGGCGCGGCGACCGGTACAGCCCCGGCGTGGCGATGCTGCGCTGGGCGTTCGTCGCCTCGGAGGGCCTGGACGTGGTCGGAGCCGCCACCCCGGCGCTGGAGGCGCTGCGCGACGCGACGGGGGAGAGTGCCTGCCTGTTCGTGCGGCAGGGCTCGTCCCACGTCTGCGTCGCGGTGGCCCAGACGCCGCACTCGGTCATCCAGGTCCTCAGCGTCGGGCAGGTGCTGCCGCTGCACGCCGGGTCGGCCGGCCGGGTGTTCCTCGCCTTCGACGGCGGGGCGCCGCCGCTGGACGAGCTGCCGCTGCCGGCCCTGACCGAGCACACCATCACCTGGGTGGACCGGCTGGAGGAGGCCGTGGCCCGGACCCGCTCCGAGGGCTTCGCGGTGACCGTCGAGGAGCGCACCACCGGCGCGGCGTCGGTGAGCGCACCGGTGTTCGACGCCCGCGGTGAGCTGGCTGCCGTCGTCGGCATCGCCTGCCCGGTCCAGCGATTCGAGCCCCCCGTCGTCCCGTTCCGTACCGCCGATGTCACCCGGGCCGCCCAGCAGGTGTCCCGGCGTCTCGGGCATGCCCGTGGAGGAGAGGTAGCGCGTGGTTGAGAACCCGTACGCCATCGAGCTGACCGACATGGTCAAACGCTTCCCGACCTCGGACGGGGGTGTGTACACCGCGGTCAGCGGCATCGACCTCGCCGTCCCGGCCGGGCGCTTCGTCTCCGTCGTCGGCCCCACCGGCTGCGGGAAGTCGACGCTGCTCAACGCGGCCGCCGGGCTCGCCCCGCCCAGCGCGGGGAGCGTGCGCATCTTCGGCGAGCCGCTGCAGGGCCTGAACAAGCGGGCCTCGTACATGTTCCAGCAGGACGCGCTGCTGCCGTGGCGGACGGTGCTCGACAACGTCACCCTCGGTCCGCGCATGCGGGGCATGGGCCGGGCCGAGCGGGAGCAGAAGGGCCGGGAGTGGCTCGAGCGGGTCGGCCTGGGCCCCTTCGCCGGGGCCTACCCCCACCAGCTCTCGGGCGGCATGCGCAAGCGGGTGGCGGTCGCGCAGAGCTGGATCGTCGACCCGGACTTCATCTTCATGGACGAGCCGTTCAGCGCGCTGGACGTGCAGACCCGGCAGCTGATGGAGGACCAGCTCCTGCAGCTGTGGACCGGCTCGGGCAAGACGGTGGTGTTCGTGACCCACGACCTCGACGAGGCGATCAGCCTCGCCGACGAGGTGGTCCTGCTCTCCGCCGGTCCGGCCAGCCGCATCGTCGGCACCTACCCGATCGGGCTGCCGCGGCCGCGCGACCTCATGGACATCCGCACGACCCCTGAGTTCCAGGACATCTACCGGGCCATCTGGTCCGATCTGCGCAGTGAGGTGATGAAGAGCTATGAGCGACGCGCTCTCGCCGTCTCGAACGGCTGACCGGGACGCCGAGCCGGCCCTGGCCGACGTCGAGGCCCGCCCGGCCGACGTCGACCCGCACCCGGGGGCCGGCCCGGAGGGCGGCCTCGTGCGCCGGCGCCGGGGCCGCTTCTCGCCGCTGGTCCTCGCGCTGCAGATCGCCGTCGCGGTGGTGTTCGTCGGCGGCTGGGAGATCCTGTCCCGGATCGGCGTCCTCGACCCGTTCTTCTTCAGCTCACCCAGCGCGGTGGGCCAGCGGGTGTTGACGTGGGCGACCACCGGGGAGATCTACGACGACCTGCTGATCACCCTCCAGGAGGCCTTCTACGGGCTGGTGATCGGCGCGGTCCTCGGCCTCGTCATCGGCTTCACGCTCGCCCGCATGCGGCTGCTGGCCGCGGTGCTCGACCCCTACGTCAAGGCGCTCAACGCCATCCCGCGGGTCGTGCTCGCGCCGATCTTCCTGCTCTGGTTCGGCCTGGGCATCTGGTCGAAGGTCGCCTTCGCGGTGACCCTGGTGTTCTTCATCGTCTTCTTCAACACCTACCAGGGCGTCCGCGAGGTCGACCGGGTCCTCGTGGACAACAGCCGCATGCTCGGCGCCTCGGAGTCCCAGCTGATCCGGCACGTGTTCCTGCCCAGCGCGCTGTCGTGGATCTTCTCCAGCCTGCACGTCAGCGTGGGCTTCGCGATCGTCGGCGCGGTCGTCGGCGAGTACCTCGGCTCCGCCAGCGGCATCGGCTACGTCATCGCCCAGGCCGAGGGCACGTTCGACACCACCGGCGTCTTCGCCGGGATCGTCGTCCTCTCCGTCTTCGTGATCCTCGTCGACCTGCTGGTCAACCGGGCCGAGCGCTACCTGCTGCGCTGGCGCCCCGAGCCGTCGCACGCCGACGTCGTCTGATCCCCCTCTCGCCCCCGCTCCTCCGGCAGCCCGTTCCGAAAGGCGAACCCCCCTCCCATGCGACCGACCCCGCGTCCGTTCCGTCCCCGTTCCCTGGGCACGCTCCTGGCCCTCACCGCCACGGTCAGCCTGACCGCCTGCAACTCCGCCGCACCGTCCGCCTCCGGAGGCGGCGGCGGCGGCGGGGGCGGCGGCCCGGTGACCATCGGGGTCGGCGGCCAGCCGCTGCTGGCCTACCTGCCCACGAGCCTCGCCGAGCAGGTCGGCTGCTACGAGCAGGCCGGGGTCGACGTCGAGATCCAGGACCTGCAGAGCGGCTCCAAGGCGCTGCAGGCGATGATCGGCGGCAGCACGAACGTGACCTCCGGCTACTACGACCACACCGTGCAGATGGCCGCCAAGAACCAGGACGTCACCGCCTTCGTGAACATGCTCCGCTACCCGGCGCTGGTCGTGGCGGTGGCACCGGACGCAGCGGACGAGATCAACTCCGTCGAGGACCTGCAGGGCAAGACCGTCGGGGTGACCGCTCCGGGCTCCTCGACCGACTTCTTCCTCAAGCACCTCCTCACCCAGGCCGGGCTGCCGGCCGACGCCGCGGCCGTGCAGGCGATCGGTGCCGACGCGACGGCGGTCGCCGCGATGGAGCAGGGGCAGGTGGACGCCGCGGTCATGCTCGACCCCTCGATCGCGCGGCTGGAGTCCCGGGTCGGCGAGCTCAAGTTGCTCGCCGACACCCGCACTGTGGAGGGCGTGGAGGAGGCGTACGGCACCGACACCTACCCGGCCGCCGTCCTCTACGCCACGCAGGACTACATCGACGCCAACCAGGAGACGGTCGGGAAGCTGGCCGACGCCATCACCTGCGCGCTGGAGTACATCCAGACCCACTCGGGCGAGGAGATCGCCGCCGCGATGCCCCCGCAGCTGGTCGGCGAGGACCCGGCGCTGTACGCCGGAGCGGTGGAGTCGCTGAAGGAGGCGTTCAACCCGACCGGTGAGATCGACCAGGCCGGTGCCGAGGCGGTCCGGGACGTGCTCGCCCAGAGCCAGCCGGAGATCGCCCAGGCCGAGGTCGACGTCACGAAGACCTACACCAACGAGTTCGTCCAGCCGTGAGCCCGGCCGGAGACGACCCGGCGGCCCCCGGCGAGCGGGGGCCGCTGGCCGGCATCCGGGTCCTGGAGCTCGGCAACTTCATCGCCGCGCCGATGACCGGCCGCATCTTCGCCGAGTTCGGCGCCGACGTGGTGAAGGTGGAGCGGCCGGGGACCGGCGACGAGCTGCGCAGCTGGCGCCGGGCGACGGGGGACACGTCCCTGCTGTTCCGCACCATGGGGCGGGGCAAGCGGTCGGTCACCCTCGACCTGCGCTCGCCGGAGGGCCGGGAACTGGCGCTCCGGCTGGTCGCCTCCAGCGACGTGGTCCTGGAGAACTTCCGCCCCGGGACGCTGGAGCGGCTGGGCCTGGGACCGGAGGAGCTGCGCGCCGCGCGGCCCGACGTCGTCCTGGTCCGCATCAGCGGGTACGGGCAGACCGGCCCGTACCAGGGCCGGCCCGGGTTCGCCAGCGTCGCCGAGTCCATCGGCGGGCTGCGCCACCTGACCGGGGACGCCGACCGGCCGCCGGTCCGCGTCGGGGTCAGCCTGGGCGACTCCCTGGCCGGCCTGTACGGCGCCATCGGCGCGCTCGTGGCGCTGCTGCGCCGCGAGCGGTCCGCGGCTGCTCCGGAGCCCGAGACGGTGGACGTCGCCCTCTACGAGGCGGTGTTCGGCGTGCTGGAGGACCTCGTGCCCGAGCACGACGGGTACGGGGTCGTCCGGGAGCGGACCGGTGCGGCCCTGCCGGGGATCGTGCCGTCGAACACCTATCCCACCGGCGACGGCTCCTGGGTGATCGTGGGAGGCAACGGGGACGCCGTCTACCGCCGGCTGATGGCCGCGGTCGGACGCCCCGACCTCGCCGAGGATCCGCGGCTGGCCGACAACGCCGGCCGGGTCGCCCACCGGCAGCTGATCGACGAGGCGATCAGCGGGTGGACCACCGGCCAGGACCTCGCCACCGCCGTCGCCGTCCTGGAGGACGCAGGGGTGCCGGTGGGGCCGGTGTACGACGCCGCCGACATCCTCGCCGACCCGCACTACGCCGAGCGCGGGATGCTGGTGCCGCACGAGGTCGAGGTGGGGCCCGGCACGGTCCGGTCGGTGACCTTCCCCGGCGTGGTCCCCCGGCTGGAGCGTTCCCCCGGCAGCACCCGCGGCGTCGGCCCGGACCTCGGCGCGCACACCGCCGAGGTCCTGGCCGAGTTCGCCGGGGTCGACGCCGCGGACCTGGCGGGGCTGCGCGAGCGCGGCGTCGTCTGACCGCCCTGGTTTGCGCCCGCACCCACCGAGCAGCGAGGGAGAGCACCGTCCGATGAGCCTCACCGCCACCCACCCCGACCGCGGCACGGGCCGCGACCCCGACGACGACCGGGCGCTGCGCGAGATCGAGGAGCGGGTGCTCTGGCTGGCGACCGCGATCGTCGACCACGCCAACCGGGTGCGCCCCAACCCGGGCGGCCTGAAGGTCGGCGGGCACCAGGCCTCCAGCGCGTCGATGGTCACGATCATGACGTCGCTGTGGCTGGAGCAGCTGCAGGCCGAAGACCGGGTGTCGGTCAAGCCGCACGCCTCGCCGGTGCTGCACGCGCTGGAGTACCTGCTGGGCCAGCTGGACGTGTCGTACCTGACGACGCTGCGGGAGTTCGGCGGTCTGCAGAGCTATCCCAGCCGGCTCAAGGACCCGGTGCCGGCGGACTACTCCACCGGCAGCGTCGGCATCGGGGCGACCGCGCCGATCTGGGGTGCGATCGCCCGCCGCTACGTCAACACCCAGCTCGGCGCCGGCGGCACGGGCCGGCAGTGGTCCCTGGTCGGGGACGCCGAGCTGGACGAGGGCGCGGTGTGGGAGGCCGTGGTCGACCCGATGGTCGCCGAGCTGGGCGAGGTCGTCTGGGTCGTCGACCTCAACCGGCAGTCGCTGGACCGCGTCGTCCCGACCATGGGGGCGACCCGGCTGCAGGGCATGTTCGCCGCGGCCGGGTGGCAGGTGCTCACCGTCAAGTACGGGCGCCGGCTGGAGGAACTGTTCACCCGGCCCGGTGGTCCGGCGCTGCGCGACCGGATCGACGAGATGTCCAACCCGGAGTACCAGCGGCTGCTGCGCCGTCCGCTCGAGGCGATCCGGGCGGTGCTGCCGGGCGAGGGCCCGCGGGCGCCGGAGATCGCCGCGCTCATCGCCGACGTCCCCGACGACGAGCTGGTCGCCGCCGTCCGCAACCTCGGCGGGCACGACCTCGAGGCACTGCGCGAGGCCTACTCCCGGATCGACGACACCCGGCCCACCGTGGTCCTCGCCTACACGCTCAAGGGCTACGGGCTGGCCACCGAGGGGCATCCGCAGAACCACTCGGCCCTGCTCACCGAGGCCCAGCTGCACGACCTCGCCGCCCGGCTCGGCCTCGACCCGGCCGATCCGTGGGCGACGCCCGCGCCGGACGGGGCTGCCGCCCGGCTGCTGGCCGACGCCGCGCGGCGGCTGACCCGCACCGCGGCGGGATCCGAGCCGCTGCCGCCGGTGCCCGGCGACCTGGGGCGCACCCCCCAGGGCACCGGCACCACCCAGGCGGCCCTCGGCCGCACGCTGCTCGACCTGAACCGGGCCGCCCCCGAGGTGGGACGCCGGGTCGTGACCGTGAGCCCCGACGTCAGCTCCTCGACCAACCTCGGGGGCTGGGTGAACAAGGTGGGTGTCTGGTCGCACGAGGACCGGCGCAACTGGTTCGCCGACGACCCCGAGACGATCCTGCACTGGCGGGAGCGCCCCTCCGGCCAGCACATCGAGCTGGGCATCGCCGAGACCAACCTGGTCGGCGCCATCGGCGAGCTGGGCGCCACCTGGAGCCGCTGGGGCCAGCCGCTGCTGCCGATCGGCGTCCTCTACGACCCCTTCGTCGAGCGGGCGCTGGAGCCGTGGTCGTTCACCGTCTACGCGGGCGGGCAGTCCCTGCTGGTCGGGACGCCGTCGGGGGTGACGCTGGCGCCCGAGGGCGGCGCGCACCAGTCGATCACCACGCCGTCCATCGGGCTGGAGCAGCCCGGGTGCACCAGCTACGAGCCGGCGTTCGCGCTGGACACGGAGTGGTGCCTGCTGGCGGCGCTGGGGCAGATGGGGCGGCCGGGCGGCAGCTCGGCCTACCTGCGGTTGTCGACCCGGCCGGTCGACCAGACGCTGGCCGCCGTCCCGGCCGACCCGGCCGCCCGGGAGCGCCGGCGCCGGCACGTCGTCGCCGGGGCCTATCCGCTGCGCCGCGGGCCGCGGCCGGCGGTCACCCTCGCCGCGATGGGGGCGGTGGTGCCCGAGACGCTCGCCGCCGCCGACCGGCTCGCCGGGCTCGGGATCGCCGCCGACGTCGTCTGCGTGACCAGCCCCGACCTGCTGTTCCGGGCCGTGCAGGCCCGCCGCGGGCTGGACGAGGCGCCGGGGTGGGTGCTCGACAGCGTGTTCCCTGCCGAGCGGGCGGCGCCCCTGGTGACCGTGCTGGACGGGCACCCGCACACCCTGGCGTTCCTCGCCGGCGTCCGCGGGGTCCCCGCGGTGCACCTGGGCGTCACCCGGTTCGGCCAGAGCGGCGACTTGGAGTCGGTGTACCGGTACCACGGCCTGGACACCGACTCGATCGTCGGCGCGGCGCTGGACCTGGTGGACTGAAAGAGGGCCACCCTTCCCCCACGCCTCGCATGCTCGGCGCGGGACCCTGAAGGGTGGCCGTTCCAGCACGTCACCAGGCTCGCGGCGGGACCCTGAAGGCTGGCCGTTCCAGCACGTCACCAGGTCCGGGACGGGCCCCTGGCCGGGGCCGCCCGGCCGGTCCGCGGACGGGCCGGGCGCCGGCCGGTCCCGCCCGTCGCGGAGGATGGTGTCGTGACGACCCTGCCCCGGAACATCGACGACGTCCTGACGGCGGAGCGCTTCGACGTGCCGGCGGTCGCCCGCCGGCTGGCCGGGGTGGCCGAGCGGACGCCGCTGCAGCGCAACGCGCGGCTGTCGGCGGCGACCGGGGCCGACGTCTGGCTGAAGCGCGAGGACCTACAGGTCGGCCGCTCCTACAAGATCCGCGGCGCGTACAACACGATCAGCCAGCTGGACGCCGCCCGGCAGGCCGCCGGAGTGGTCTGCGCGAGCGCCGGCAACCACGGGCAGGGCGTGGCCTACGCCTGCCGCGCGCTCGGCGTGCGCGGCTCGGTGGTCGTCCCGGGGACGACGCCGCGCCAGAAGCGGGACCGCATCGCCGCGCTCGGCGGCGAGATGGTCGATCTGGTCGTCACCGGCGACACCTACGACGAGGCCGCAGCCGCCGCCCTCGCCCACTCCCGGGACACCGGCGCCACCCTGGTGCCGGCCTTCGACGCCCTCTCCACCGTGGTCGGGCAGGGGACCGTGGCGCTGGAGCTGCTCGAGCAGCTGCCGGTGCCGCCGGACGTCGTCGTCCTCCCCGTCGGTGGCGGCGGCCTGCTCGCCGGTTGCGCGACGTGGCTGCGGCTGCACAGCCCCGGCACGCGCATCGTCGGGGTCGAGCCGGCCGGGGCGGCGAGCATGGCCGCGGCGCTGGCCGCCGGGGAGCCGGTGGAGCTGCCGCAGCTGGACACCTTCGTCGACGGCGCCGCCGTCCGCCGGGTCGGGGACGTGACGTTCCCGCTGGTGCGCGACTCGGGCGCGGAGCTGGTCGCGGTGCCGGAGGGCCAGATCTGCACCGAGATGCTCGACCTCTACCAGGTGGACGGCGTCATCGCCGAGCCGGCCGGGGCGCTGGCGACCGCCGCGCTGACCGGCGGGCTGGTCCCCGTCGAGCCGGGGCAGACGGTGGTCTGCCTGCTGTCGGGCGGCAACAACGACGTCAGCCGCTACGGCGAGGTGGTGGAGCGCTCGCTGGTGCACCGCGGCCTCAAGCACTACTTCCT
>JALYNA010000315.1 GCA_030773455.1 Actinomycetota bacterium | reverse complement strand
CTGCCGAGGACGACCGCCCGGTCGGCCGGGGACGCCGGGTCGCCCAGCCGGCGACCGCGGACCCGCGCCCCGCCGGGCAGCTCGACAAGCCCCGTGTCGTCGGTCCACTTCATGCCACGGGCGGGCGGGCACAGGCCCACTGGACGCGGGTGCGCACGGGTGCGAACCCCAGCCGCTGGTAGAGGCCGAACGCGCCGGTCGGGTTCTCGGTGTCGACCTGCAGCCCCGCGGTGTCGCAGCCGGCGGCCGCGCCAGCCCGCAGGGCGGCGACGATCGCGGCCGACGCGATGCCGCGCCCGCGGGCGGGACGCAGGACCCCCAGCTGCCCCAGGTGGACCTGCCGGACGCCGGTCGCACGGGTGTCGGCGTCGTGGACGTAGGCCAGCACGTAGCCGGCCACCGCCCCGTCGACGAGGGCGAGCACCGACAGGTCCGGCCGGAAGCCACGCTGCCCCGTGAACCAGGCTCGCCACGCCGTCCGGTCGCGCTCGCCCGAGCCGTGGTGGTCGGTGAACGCCGCGTTGTGCGCCCGCCGCACCTCCTCGTCCCGGTCCCAGGAGAAGGGCACCAGCTCCACGCCCGGCACCGCCGGAAGCTCCGGAAGCCCGGTCAGCGGCCGTTCCATGTCGGCGTACCAGCGCTCGGCCGCGAACCCGGCCCGGCGCACCAGGGACACCAGGGACACCAGGGACACCAGGGATGCCATCCCCGGGTACACCGAGACGAGCAGCCGCGCGGGCAGCTCCGGGCAGTCGCGCCGATGCACCTCGTCGCCGCGGCGCAGCTGCCAGTCCAGCAGCGCCCGCCCGATGCCGCGTCCGCGCCAGCCGGGGTGCACCCGGCCCTCGATCTGGACGCGATGGTCCCCCCGCGCGCCCCGCAGGGACACCACCACGGCGACCGCGACCAGGGTGCCGTCGCCGGTGCGGACCGCCCGGCCGTCGCGCGGCAGGTCCACCAGATCGGCGGCCCACCACTCGGCGACGTCGTCGGCGTCGAGGTGCTCGCCGGTGTCGTCGACCGGCTCGGCGGCCGCGAGCAGGTCGGCCGCGGCGGAGACGTCGTCCGCGGTCATCGGCCGGGCGATGAGGCCGTCGGGCAGCGCGGGCACGCCGTGCAGCGTAGGGGCGGCGGTCGTAGCGGTCGACCGAGTTCGGCCGGGTGGCCGAACTGGGGGCCACGCACCCGGACCCGGCTGACGTTCCCCGGCTGCCCCTTGCCCGCCTCCTCGACCTGGAGGGCGGCTGGGACCTGCGCCTCCGCCCGTGCGCAGACGACGTCGACGCGGTCGTCGACCTGCCCGACGGCGCGGCCACCGCGGCCCGGTGGCTCAGTCGGTGGCCACCCAGAGGCAGAACGGGTGGCCGGCCGGGTCGAGGCAGACCCGGACGTCGTCCTGCGGCTGGAACTCCGCCACCGTCGCACCCGCCTCGACGGCGCGCGCCACCGCCGCGTCGAGGTCGTCGACCTCGATGTCCAGGTGCAGCTGCATGCGCGGATCCCCGGGGCCGGCGGGCCACACCGGCGGGACGTGGTCCCCCTCGAGCTGGAAGGACAGTCCAGCGCCGTCGCCGTCCGGCCGGAGCGTCACCCAATCCGGCTCGTCGGAGGCGATCGGCCAGCCGAGCAGCCGCTGGTAGAACAGCGCGAGCCCCTTCGGGTCCGGGGTGTCGAGGACGGTCGCGGTGAGCCTCACGGCGCCAGCCCGAACAGCCGCGCACCGTTGTGCCACAGCACGGCACGCAGCCACTCGTCCCCCAGGTCCAGCCGGTGCAGGGCGGCCAGCTGGTGGGCGTACGGGTACGGGATGGAGGGGAAGTCGCTGCCGAGCAGCACCTTGTCGCGCAGCGCGGCCAGCCGCGGCAGGTCGGCCCGGTCGAACGGCGCGAACTGCTCGGTGAAGTCGGTCGCGAACATCGTGGTGTCCAAGTGCACGTCCTCGTAGCGCTCCGCCAGGCCGAGGAACGCGCCGTACTCGGGCAGACCGAGGTGGGCGATCACCAGGCGGAGGCGCGGGTACCGCTCCAGCAGCTCCCGCACCGGCTCGGGCCCGGTGTGCGCACCCGGCCGCGGACCGGATCCGCAGTGGATGACCACCGGCGTCCCGGCCTGCTCGAGCAGGTCCCAGACCGGGTCGAGCAGCCGGTCGCGCGGGTCGAAGCCGCCCACCTGCACGTGCACCTTGACCACCTGCGCGCCGCCGTCCAGGGCCGCCGCCAGGTAGCCCGGCGCCTCCGGCTCCGGATAGAACGTTGCCGACCGCAGCACCTGCGGGTGCTGCGCGGCGAAGGCGGCCGCCTGGTCGTTGAGCCACGCCGCCATGCCCGGCTTGTGCGGGTAGGGCAGCGTCGGGAACGCCCGGACCCCGAGCCGCTCCAGGATCGACAGCCGCTCGTCGACCGGCAGCTCGTACCGGATCGGCCAGGGCCGGCCGTAGTTGCGGGCCGCCTCGGCGAAGAACGCCCACACCTTCGCCTGCACCCGCTCGGGCAGGAAGTGCACGTGCACGTCGACCAGCCCGGGCAGGCCCAGCTCGCGCCAGTACCGGGGGACGTCGGCGTCGTCGACGGGAGGAGGGATCACCGCAGCGTGACGACGACTTTGCCGCGGACGTGCCCGCCCGTGACCAGCTCCTGCGCCTCGGCGGTCTGCTCCAGCGGGAAGGCCCGGGCGATCGGCACCCGCAGCTGGCCGGCGTCGGCCATCCGGCCCAGCTCCTCCAGGTGCTCGTGCTCGGGGCGGACGAAGACGTAGCGACCGCCCATCTCGTTGACCACCGGGTCGACGACGGAGGCGATGCGGGCCGGGTCGCGGACCTGCTTCAGGGCGTCGGCCAGCGTGTCGCCCCCGACCAGGTCCAGGACGGCGTCGACCGGGTCGGACAGCTGCGCGCTGACCGGCCCGGCGGAGTAGTCGAGCACCTCGGCGGCCCCGGCGTCGCGGAGGAAGCCGTGGTTGCGCGGGCTGGCCGTGCCGATCACGTGCGCGCCGAGCGCGACGGCGATCTGGACGGCGGAGAAGCCGACCCCGCCTGCGGCGCGGTGCACCAGCACCCGGTCGCCCTCGCCGATGCCGAGCGCCTCGGTCAGCGACTGGTAGGCGGTGAGCCCCGCCAGCGGCAGACCGGCCGCCTCGGCGAAGGACAGCGACCCCGGCTTGTGCGCCAGGCAGCGCTGCGGCGCGGGCACCAGTTCGGCCGTCGTCCCCCACTGGACGTCGTCCCGGCGGACGTAGCCGAACACCTCGTTGCCGGCGGCGAACGCGGTGACCGCCGGGCCCACGGCCTGGACGACCCCGGCGACGTCCCATCCGGGCACGATGGGGAGGTGGTGCGGGTAGGCGCCAGTGAGCCCGCCGGAGCGGATGAGCATGTCGACCGGGTTGACCCCGGCGGCGTGCACCCGCACCAGCACGGTGTCCGGGCCGACCGGTGGGTCCGGCAGGTCGTCGCGCAGGGTCAGGACCTCGGGGCCGCCGAACTGCTCGTAGGCCACGCCTCTCATCGGCACACCCCCACTACCGCCGTCCCTTCACGTACCGCCCGAAGGCCTTCTGGATCTCCCGGCGCGAGTCGCGCTCGGCCAGGTCGTGCCGCTTGTCGTAGGACTTCTTGCCCTTGGCCAGCGCCAGGGTCGCCTTGACCTTGCCGTCCTTGAAGTACAGGTCCAGCGGCACCAGCGTCAGCCCGCCCTCGCGGGTCTTGCCGATCAGCTTGTCGATCTCCCCGCGGTGCATGAGCACCTTGCGCTTGCGCCGCGGGGCGTGGTTGGTCCAGGTGCCCTGCGTGTACTCGGGGATGTGCACGTGCTGCAGCCAGACCTCGCCGTCGTCCACGGTGGCGAAGCCGTCGACGAGGGAGGCCCGGCCGGCACGCAGGCTCTTCACCTCGGTGCCGGTGAGCACCAGGCCCACCTCGAAGGTGTCCAGGATCGAGTAGTCGTGCCGCGCCTTCTTGTTCTGGGCGATGAGCTTCCGCCCCTGTTCACGCGGCATGTCGCCAGGTTACCGCCGCCGTTGCGCTGCGATGCCCGCCTGCTGGTCGGCCCGGGCCGCCCGCCGTCCCACCACACCTCGACAGAGCAAGAGGCTCACCATGTCCATTCGCCCGACGCGGACACGCCTGCTGCGGCGTCCGCTCGCCGCAGCAGCGCTGGCCCTCGCTGCCGGTACGACCGTCACCTTGGTCAACCCGGCGACCGCAGCGGCAGCACCCTTCGGAGACGCCGAGAAGTCGATCCTCCTGGTGGGCATCACCTGGGAGGGCTTCGTCCAATACCCGATCGACGCGGGCACGCTGGCCTGGTCCGACCCGGTCAGCGTGTTCGCCACGTGCACCGGGTGGTTCGCCAGCGAGGAAGGCCACATCGTCACGGCGGGCCACTGCGTGGATCCGGTGGAGGGCAAGGGGGCCCTGATCGAGCAGTTCCTCGCGCAGGAGGGCGCCGAGTACCTTCTCCCTGAGGCCCTGGCCACATGGCCGGTGGAAGGCGAGCTGGAGGGCTCCGACCCGCTGCGGTCGGTCGAGGTCGTGCAGCCGCCCGCCGTCGACGGCACGGTCATCACCACCCCGATGACCGTGCAGGTCCTCGACTACCAGCCGCTCCGTGACGGGGACGTCGCGGTGCTCAAGGCGAACGGACTGACGGAGCCGTCACCGGCGCTGCCGGTCGCCATTTCCCCTGCGGCCATCGGCGACGACGTGACCGCCATCGGCTTCCCCGGCAGCGTGCAGGCGGTGTCGGACATCTCGCGCATCAGGGCGTCGTTCAAGAGCGGGACGGTGAGCTCGTCGCAGATCAGCCCTGACGGGGTCGCCGGCACCGAGGTGAACGCCGACATCTCCGGAGGGATGTCCGGCGGACCCACCATCAACGGACAGGCCGAGGTCCTGGGCGTCAACAGCTTCATCATCAACGGCGAGCAGCGGAACTTCAACTTCATCACCGACGCCTCGGCACTGCGCAGCTACCTCGAGCGGCAGGACATCGAGCTGGCCGCCGCTCCGAGCACGCCGGTGCCCGACGCGCCACGACCGGAGCCGGTGGCGGAGGGGGAGGAGTCCAGCGGCACGCCCGTCTGGCTGTTCGCCGTCGCCGGGGTCGCGATCCTGGCTCTGGGCGGTGCGCTCATGGTGCTGCTGCGTCGTCGGTCGACCCCGCAGGCGGCCGACTACCCGGCCGGCCCGATGGCCCAGGGTCCGATGGCCCAGGCTCCGATGGCCCAGGGTCCGATGGGCCAGGCCCCGATGCCTCAGGCCCCGATGCCCCAGGCCCCGGCGCCCCGGGCTCCGGTGGGCCAGGTCGTGCCGGACACCTCCGCCGATCACGGCTGCCACCACGGGAACAACCCGCCCGGCGCCCGGTTCTGCCAGAACTGCGGCGATCGGCTCGTGAACCAGGTCTGACCCCGGTCCAGCGGAGGCACCACAACCGCGTGCGGTACGACGGGCTCGACCGTGCGCACAGCGGAACACAGCAGGTAGCGCCTCGCCCGGCCGCTTCGGCGTCCTGGCGGGGCGCTACCTGCTTCGCCCTCCAGCGGCGCACTACGGCCGGCGGCGCGATGTCGCCCCCGTGGGTCAGATGCGCACGTACAGCCGCAGCGTCACGTAGGCGGCGACGGCGGCGAGGCCGACGCCGGCGGCGGCGATCACCGGGCTGATGAAGGCGATCGCGGCCCAGTCGACCGGCGGGATGATCCCCGCCCGGATCGGCCCGGCGAGGGTCTTGTCGATGAACAGGATCTTGGTGAGGACCAGCCCGCCGATGGCGAGCAGCGCACCGATCAGCCCGGCGAGGGCGGCCTCGAGGATGAACGGCAGCTGGGTGTACCAGCGGGAGGCGCCGACCAGCCGCATGATGTTGGTCTCGTTGCGCCGGTTGAAGGCGGCCAGCTGGATCGTGTTGGAGATCAGCAGCAGGGCTGCCAGCGCCTGGACGACCGCGACGGCGATGGTGGCGTTGCGGGCGCCGTTGAGCAGGCTGAACAGCCGGTCGAGGAAGTCCCCCTCGTCGCGCACCTGGTCGACGCCGTTCTGCCCGTTGGGGAACTCCGCGGCGATGACCTCGTAGCGCTCGGGGTTCACCAGCTCGACGCGGAAGCTATCGGGCAGCGCGTCGGCGGGGGTGTTCTGGACGAGTTCCGGCTGCTGGCTGAACTGCTGCTGGAACCGGGCGTAGGCCTCTTCCTTGGACTCGTAGATGTGGTTGGCCACTTCCGGGGAGCCGGCCAGCCGCTCGTCGATGGCCGCCCGTTGCTGGTCGGTGACGTCGTCGGCCAGGAAGATGGAGACCTGCACCCGGTCGTAGTAGATCTCCTTCATGTCGGAGATCATCCCGGCGATCAGTAGGCCGGTGCCCATGAGGCCGAGCGAGATGGCCGTGGTCAGGATCATCGCGACCGTCATGGTCAGGTTGCGACGCAGCCCGGTGGCCACCTCGGAGAGCACGAAGTTGACGCGCATGGATTCCCTGTCGTGAGGTCAGGCGAGTGCAGGAGCGGGACGCCGGGTCAGCGGCCGACCCCGTAGACCCCGCGCGACTGGTCGCGGGTGAGGACTCCCCCGTTGAGCTCGATCACGCGGCGGCGCATGGAGTCGACGATGTGGTAGTCGTGCGTCGCCATGACGACGGTCGTGCCGGTGCGGTTGATCCGCTCCAGCAGCAGCATGATGCCCTCGCTGGTGTCCGGGTCGAGGTTGCCGGTCGGCTCGTCGGCCAGCAGCACCAGCGGCCGGTTGACGAACGCCCGGGCGATGGCGACGCGCTGCTGCTCACCACCGGAGAGCTCGCCGGGCAGCCGGTGGGCCTTGCCCTCGAGGCCCACCATCTTCAGCACCTCGGGGACGACACGCTTGATGGTCCGCTGCGGCTTGTTGATGACCTCCAGCGCGAAGGCCACGTTCTGCGCCACGGTGCGGTTGCGCAGCAGGCGGAAGTCCTGGAAGACGCAGCCGATGGTGCGGCGGAGCTTGGGCACCTGCCACTTGCTCATCGTGTTGAGCGCCTTGCCGTTGACCACGACGGTGCCCTTGGTGGGGTCGTCCTCCTTGAGCAGCAGCCGCAGGAAGGTCGACTTGCCCGAGCCCGAAGAGCCGATCAGGAAGACGAACTCGCCTTTGTCGATCTCCGTGGACACGTCATCGAGGGCCGGCCGGGAGCTGGCCGGGTAGAGCTTGGTGACGTGTTGCAATTCGATCA
>JALYNA010000314.1 GCA_030773455.1 Actinomycetota bacterium | reverse complement strand
CGGTCGCCGCGCTCCCCCACGTACGCCGAGGCGCCCTCCGCCCGCGGCGAGTCGACCTGCCCGCCAGGCCGGTACTTGCCGGTCAGGAAGCCCTTGGCCAGCGCGTAGTAGGGCAGCACGCCCACGTCGTGCGCGGCCACGACGTCGCGCAGCCCGTCCTCGTAGGCGGCCCGCTCCATGATGTTGTAGTGCGGCTGCAGGGCCACGTAGCGGGTGAGCCCCAGCCGCTGGGAGGTCTCCAGCGCCTCGGTGAGCCGATCCGGCGAGTAGTTCGACGCCGCGACGTACCGCACCTTGCCCGCCTGCACCAGCTCGTCGAAGGCACGCAGCGTCTCCTCCAGCGGCGTCGACGCGTCGTCGTGGTGGGCGTAGTACAGGTCGATCACGTCGGTCTGCAGCCGGCGCAGCGATCCCTCGACCGCCGTCCGGATCTCGGCCGCCGACAGCGGGTGCTCCTTCTCCAGCCGCGAGGCCTTGGTCGCCACCACCATCCGGTCGCGCATTCCGCGCTCGGCCATCCAGCTGCCGAGGATCTCCTCCGAGGCGCCCCGGCCGTAGGACTCCGCGGTGTCGACGAAAGCCGCCTGCGTGCTGACCGTCGCGTCGGTGAACCGGTCCAGCAGCGCGAAGGACGTCGGCTCGTCCGCCGTCCAACCGAACACGTTCCCGCCCAAGCACAGGTCGCTGACGGCGAGGTCGGTCCCGGGGATCACTGGCATGCCCCCACGCTAGATGAAGGAACCCTCCTGGCCCCGTCGGAGAAGGACCCCGTCCTCCTCCCCGCTCGCAAGCTCGTGGCGAGCCTCTGGACGGAGCCGGCGACGGGGCCCTGCAGGAGGGCCAGGGGCGCCGCGCGGGAGCTGGCGGCCCCCGAAGGGACCGGCGGGACGGGAGGGATCGTCCGGCCCCCCTCGGTGGCGGGCTGTCGGGGCGGCATGGCACCGTGCCCCCCGGTCCGACCTCGCCGTCCGGCGGGGCCCGGTACTCATCTGTTCCCGACACGGAAGGACAACCGTGAACAAGGCCGAACTCGTCTCCGCCATCGCCAAGCGGGCCGACGTGCCCACCTCGACCGTGGACTCGGTGCTCGCCGGGCTTCAGGACGAGCTCGTCGACGCCATCACCCGCGGCGAGAAGGTCGCCGTCTCCGGCCTGCTGACCGTCGAGCGCACCCAGCGCTCCGCGCGCACCGGCCGCAACCCGCAGAGCGGCGAGTCGATCGACATCCCCGCCGCCAACACGGTCAAGGTCACCGCGGGCTCGAACCTGAAGAAGGCCGCCAGCAACGTCCCGGTCTGACCGGCGGGGTGCCGGTCCCACCGCGTCGGGACGGCGGCTGACCCTGTGAACCGGCTCACGAGGACGTGGGCCAGGATGCGCGGGGCAGTCGCCGTCCGACAGCGGCGGCGCGAGAGACGGAGGACCCGTGACGGCACTCGAGGTGCACACCGACCCGGCCGAGGTCGGCTTTGACCCCGGCCGGCTGGCCCGGCTGGACCGGCGGCTGGCCCGCTGGGTGGACGACGGCCAGCTGCCCGGGTACCTGGTGACGGTTGCCCGGCACGGCCACCTCGTGCACGTGGGCTCGGCGGGGTACCGCGACGTCGAGGCGGGCCTGCCGGTCGAGCGGGACACCCGCTGGCGCATCTACTCGATGACGAAGCCGGTCACCTCCGTCGCGGCGATGATGCTGTACGAGGAGGGAGCCTTCGAGCTCTCGGACCCGATCTCCCGCTGGCTGCCGGAGTTCGCCGAGACCCGCGTCTACGTGGCCGGCTCGGCGCAGAAGCCCGTGACCGCCCCGCAACTGGAGCCGATCCGCGTCTGGCACCTGCTCACGCACACCTCCGGGCTCACCTACGGCTTCCACCACGCCCACCCGGTCGACGCCATGTACCGGGCCGCCGGACACGAGTGGGGTACCCCCGCCGGCGCCGACTCCGCCGAGGTCTGCCGGCAGTGGGCCGCGATCCCGCTGGTCTTCCAGCCCGGGACCGAGTGGAACTACGGCGTCTCCACCGACGTCCTGGGCCGGCTGGTCGAGGTGGTCTCCGGCCTGTCGCTCGACGAGTTCTTCGAGCAACGCATCTTCGCCCCGCTGGGGATGAGGGACACGTCTTTCGGCCTGCGCGAGGACGACGACCTCGAGTCGCTGGCCCGCCTCTACGCCGCCGTCCCCGGGCAGTCCGGTGGCGCGGCCACCGGCTTCGCGCCGTTGGACGCCATGGGCGCGGCCGCGCACCGCAAGCCGGCGTTCCTCTCCGGCGGTGGCGGGCTGGTCTCCACCGCCGGGGACTACCTGCGCTTCGCCGAGCTGCTGCGTCGCGGCGGCTCCTACGACGGCGGCCGGCTGCTGGGCTCGCGCACCATCGCGCACATGATCCGCAACCATCTGCCGGGCAACGTCGACCTGGAGACGTTCGGCCGGCCGCTGTTCGCCGAGACGCCGCTGCGCGGAGTGGGCTTCGGGTTCGGGTTCTCAATGGTCATCGACCCGGTCCGCTACGGCGTGCTGTCCAGCCTGGGGGACTACAGCTGGGGCGGAGCGGCGTCCACGGCCTTCTACGTCGACCCGGTCGAGGACGTGACCGTCGGCTTCTACACTCAGCTGCTGCCCTCCAGCACGCTGCCGATCCGCAGCTACCTGCGCGCGCTGGTCAACCAGGCGCTGGTCGACTGAGGCAGGCATAGGAGGCTTTACCCACGTCTCGGGCGTCAGGACGTAGGTAAAGCCTCCAATGCCTCAGAGGTAACGGCGGTAGACGACCGTGGCCACCATGGCGGGCTTGGAGCCGCCCTCGACCTCGACCGTGACCTCCATGTTCATCGAGATGCCACCGTCGAAGGGCGTGGCCGAGGCGAGCGTGGCCCCCGCCCGCACCCGGCTGCCCACCGGCACCGGCGAGGGGAAGCGCACCTTCTCGGTCCCGTAGTTGACGCCCATCCGGAAGCCCTCGATCTCCACGATCTCCGGGAGGAGCGAGGGGATGAGCGACAGCGTCAGGTAGCCGTGCGCGATCGGCCCGCCGAACGGGCTCTCCCGCTTCGCGCGCTCGGGGTCCACGTGGATCCACTGATGGTCCCCGGTGGCCTCGGCGAACAGGTTCACCTGCTCCTGGGTGATCTGGACCCAGTCGCTGTAGCCCATGTGCTGCCCGACGAGGCCCTGCACTCCCTCGACGCCCTCCACCGTCGTCGCTGCCATCGCGCCGTCTCCTTCCGTCCTGCGGTCTGGTTGGCTGACTCCACCACACGGAGACCGGACGGGGGAGGGCGGCGTGCTGCGGCTCGGGTCCCTGGACGTGCCGCCCGGCCGGCTGGTGGTCATGGCGATCGTCAACCGCACCCCGGACTCCTTCTACGACCGCGGCGCCACCTACGAGCTGGCCGCCGCCGTCGAACGGGTGGACCGGGTCGTCGCCGAGGGCACGGACATGGTCGACGTCGGGGGGGTCAAGGCCGCGCCGGGCGAGGAGGTATCCGCCGCGGAGGAGGTTCGCCGCACCGTCGACCTGGTCGCCGCCATCCGCGCCGCCCACCCGACGCTGCCGATCTCGATCGACACCTGGCGGGCGGAGGTGGCGCGGGAGGTGCTGGCCGCCGGCGCCGACGTCGTCAACGACGCCTGGGGCGGCGTCGAGCCGGAGCTGGCGGCGGTCGCCGCCGAGGCCGGCGCCGGGATCGTCTGCACGCACGCCGGCGGGCTGCCGCCCCGCACCCGCCCGCACCGGGTCGCCTACGACGACGTCGTCGTCGACGTCGTGGCCCGGACGACGGCGCTGGCGCAGGCCGCGGTCGCCGCGGGCGTGCACCGCGAGCAGGTGCTCATCGATCCTGGGCACGACTTCGGCAAGAACACCCGGCACTCGCTGGAGGCCACCCGGCGGCTCGACGAGCTGGTGGCCACCGGCTGGCCGGTGCTGGTGGCGCTGTCGAACAAGGACTTCGTCGGGGAGACTCTCGACGTCCCACTCGACGAGCGGCTCACCGGCACCCTGGCGGCGACGGCGGTGAGCGCTTGGCTCGGGGCGACGGTGTTCCGTGCGCACGACGTCGCCGCGACCCGTCAGACGTTGAACATGGTCGCCTCGATCCGCGGCGACCGGCCACCGGCCCGCACCACCCGCGGCTTGGCCTAGACATCGTCGGCCTACCGTCCGACACCGCGGCCACGTGCCGTCCCCGACCTCCGCTGAGCTCACCCGGCCACTCGTCGGAGACCCTCCGGGCCCCGCTCCTCGCGGCCCCTCCACTACCTTCGCGCCATGGCCGCCACCGGGTTCCACACCGCCGACGAGCTCAACGCCCTGCTCCCGGGCACGCTGCCGGGCCTGCTCGGGCTGACCATCATCGCGCACGAGCCCGGCCGGCTGGAGGCCGCGCTCGACGTGCGCCCGGAGCTGATGGCGCCCAACGGCTACCTGCACGCCGCCACCGTGGTCGGGCTGGCCGACACCGCCTGCGGGCTGGCCACCCGGGCGCTGTTGCCGGAGGGCGCGGCCGGCTTTACCACCATCGAGCTGAAGAGCAACTTCCTCGGCACCCTCCTGGAGGGCCGGATCACCGCCGTGGCCACCAACGCCCACGCCGGGCGGACGACGCAGGTGTGGGACGCCGTGGTCACCGCCGTGGGCTCCGGAAAGACCATCGCGCTGTTCCGCTGCACGCAGTCGGTGCTCTGGCCGCGCTGACCACCTGGCCGGGGTACTGGCGGGTAACCCCTTGTGGCCGGGACCGCCGGAGATGTGAGACTGGCGCCACACCGACGCGAGAAGGAGCTGCACCCGTGGCGCTGGCCAGCCATTACCCCGACGTCGAGATCCCCGACGTCTCCGTCCCCGAGTTCGTCCTCGCAGCCGGCCGGAACAGGCCCGACGCCCCCGCGCTCATCGACGGCCTCAAGGGCGACGTCATCACCCACGGCCAGCTGGCCGCCTACGTCGACCGCGTGGCCGCGGCGCTGTACGCCCGCGGTCTGCGCAAGGGCGACGTCGTGGCGGTCTTCTCCCCGAACACCCCCTGGTTCCCGGTGGTCTTCCACGGCATCGCCGCCGCCGGCTGCGTCATGTCGCCGATCAACTCCCTCTACACGCCCGACGAGATCGCCTTCCAGCTGCGCGACTCCAGCGCCAAGATCCTGGTCACCGTCTCGCCGTTCCTCGAGCGCGCGATGGCCGCCGTCGAGAAGTCGCCGGTCGACGAGGTCGTCGTCATGGACGGCGCCGAAGGGCACGCCTCGCTGCTGGATCTGCTGAGCACCGACGCGCCCTCACCCCAGGTCGACATCGACCCGGCCAACGACCTGGTCACGCTGCCGTACTCCAGTGGCACCACCGGGCTGCCCAAGGGGGTCATGCTCACCCACCGCAACCTGGTGGCGAACGTGGCGCAGTGCCGTCCGCTCATCGCGCTGAGCGAGGACGAGCGGATCATCGCCGTCCTGCCGTTCTTCCACATCTACGGGCTCACCGTGCTGATGAACCAGGGCCTGGCATGGGGCGGCGCCGTCGTGACGCTGCCGCGCTTCGACCTCGAGGACTTCCTGCGGACCATCCAGGATCAGAAGATCACCCGCGCCTTCGTGGCGCCGCCGATCGTACTGGCGCTGGCCAAGCACCCGCTGGTCGACTCCTACGACCTCTCCTCGCTGACCGCGATCCTCTCCGGTGCGGCACCGCTGGACGAGTCGCTCGCCCTGGCCGCCGAGCAGCGGCTGCGCAAGGGCGCCGCCAGCGGCGTGACGGTCGCCCAGGGCTACGGCATGACCGAGCTGTCGCCGGTCTCGCACACCACGCCGGACCCCGGCTGCGAGCCGCCCGGGGCGGCCGAGGGCTCGGTCCCCAAGGGCTCGGTCGGCTTCGCCGTCCCGAACTCCGAGTGCCGGCTGGTCGACCCCGCCACCGGAGAGGACGCCGGCCCCGGTGAGCGCGGCGAGCTGTGGGTCCGCGGCCCGAACGTCATGAAGGGCTACCTGAACAACCCCGCGGCGACGGCGGAGACAATCGACGCCGACGGCTGGCTGCACACCGGCGACGTCGCGATCGTCGACGACAACGGCTGCTACACCGTCGTCGACCGGGTCAAGGAGCTGATCAAGTACAAGGGCTACCAGGTCGCCCCGGCCGAGCTGGAAGCCGTGCTCATCGGTCACCCGGAGATCGCCGACGCGGCGGTCATCGGCGTCCCGGACAAGGAGAGCGGCGAGGAGCTGCCCAAGGCCTTCGTCGTCCGCGCCCCCGGCTCGACGCTGACGCAGGACGCGGTCATGGAGTACATGGCCGGCAAGGTGGCGCCGCACAAGAAGATCCGCATCGTGGAGTTCATCGAGGCGGTGCCGAAGTCCGCGGCCGGGAAGATCCTGCGCAAGGATCTCCGCGTGGCAGGCTGAGAACGCGTCTCACAACTGGGTTACTGAGTCAGGCGCCTGGACATGGTCATGATCATTGCGATGTGGACCATGGCTTCGGAGTGCTCCGGCAGGGTCTCGTAGTCGCGGACGCAGCGGCGGTGCTT
>JALYNA010000313.1 GCA_030773455.1 Actinomycetota bacterium | reverse complement strand
AGTCCGACGGGATGATGTCCTGCGAGCAGCCCGGGAACAGCTGGCCGCTGCGGGCCAGGGCGATGATGCCGGTGCTCTGCAGGACGGCGAGGGCGATCGTCAGGTAGCGGGTGTACTGGGTCAGCTTGGCCTGACCCGACTGCCCTTCCTTCTTCAGCTGCTCGAAGCGCGGGATGACCACGACCAGCAGCTGCACGATGATGCTCGCCGTGATGTACGGCATGATGCCGAGCGCGAAGACCGACAGTCGCAGCAGCGCACCGCCGGAGAACAGGTTGACCAGCGAGTAGAGGTCGCGCTGGTCGGAGGCCTGGGCCTGCTGGAGGCAGCTGTTGATCGCCTCGACCGAGACGCCGGGGCCGGGGATCGCGGCCCCCAGCCGGTACACGGCGATAATCGCCAGGGAGAACAGCAGCTTGCGCCGGAGGTCTGGCGTCCGGAACGCCGCGGCGAACGCCTGCAGCACGTGCCCTCCCCTGCTCGGTCGGATGAGGTTAGCAACGGCGGGGGGACCGCCGTCCGGGCACCCGTCGGCACGGGCACCGCGGGGCGTCGTTCTCCGGCCCGCCCGGCGCCTGCGCACCGGCCGGGCAGCAGAAGGCCCCCCTGCAGGGCCCCGCCGCGAGCTTGCGAGCGGCGGGGGGCAGGGGGGTCCTCTTTCAGATGCGGGTGGTGCTGCCCCCGGCGGCGCCGATCTTCTCGGCGGCCGAGGTAGAGAAGGCGTGCGCGTGCACGTGCACCTGGACACCGCCCAGGTCGCCGGTGCCGAGCACCTTCACCGGCCGGCCGCGCCGCACGGCGCCGGCCTCGGCGAGGGTGTCCGGGTTGACCGAGCCGCCCTGGGGGAACAGGGACGCGATCCGGTCGAGGTTCACGACCTGGAAGACGACCTTGTTCGGGCTCTTGAAGCCGGAGAGTTTCGGCAGTCGCATGTGCAGCGGCGTCTGCCCGCCCTCGAAGCCCGCGGCGGTGTTCCCGCGCGCGCCGGTGCCCTTGGTGCCGCGACCGGTGGTCTTGCCCTTGGAGCCCTCACCGCGACCCACGCGGGTCTTCGGGGTGTGGGCGCCGGGGGCCGGACGCAGGTGGTGGACCTTGAGAGTCATGTGGAATCCCTGCTCAGCTGATCTCTTCGACGGTGACCAGGTGCGGCACCGTCGCGACCATCCCGCGGATCTCGGGACAGTCCTCCTGAATGACCGAGTCACTGATCCGCTTGAGGCCCAGCGAGCGCAGTGTCTGGCGCTGGTTGGGCTTGGTGCCGATCGCCGACCGGATCTGGGTGACCTTCAGCTGCGCCATCTCAGATCCCCTGGCCTGCACGAGCACGCAGCATGGCCGCGGGAGCGACGTCCTCGAGCGGCAGACCGCGGCGGGCCGCGATCTCCTCGGGACGGACGAGCTCCCTGAGCGCCTGCATGGTCGCGTGCACGATGTTGATCGGGTTCGAGGACCCGAGGCTCTTGGAGAGCACGTCGTGGATGCCGGCGCACTCGAGCACGGCCCGCACCGGGCCACCGGCGATCACACCGGTACCGGGGCTGGCCGGCTTGAGCAGCACGACGCCCGCCGCCGCCTCACCCTGCACGGGGTGCGGGATGGTGCTGGCAATGCGCGGCACCTTGTAGAAGTGCTTCTTGGCCTCCTCGACGCCCTTGGCGATCGCCGCGGGCACCTCCTTGGCCTTGCCGTAGCCGACGCCCACGGTGCCGTCGCCGTCGCCCACGATCACCAGGGCGGTGAAGCTGAAGCGCCGACCGCCCTTGACGACCTTGGACACGCGGTTGATGGCCACCACGCGCTCGATGAAGTTGCTCTTCTCGGCAGGCGCGCCGCCGGGCCCCCGCCCGCCGTCACGACGGTCACGGCGGTCGTTGCCGCCGCCGGCGCCGCCGCCGCGTCGCTGTGGTCCTGGCATCAGACGTCCCTCTCGATCTGCTCTGTGTCGATCTGCCGAGTCAACACGATGCTCGGCTTCCGGTCCCGCGAGTCCATCAGAAGTCCAGCCCACCCTCGCGGGCGCCGTCGGCCAGCGCGGCGATGCGGCCCTGGTACCGGTTGCCGCCCCGGTCGAACACGACCGCGCTGATACCGGCGGCCTTGGCGCGCTCGGCCACCAGGGCGCCGACCCGGCGGGCCAGCGTGGACTTGTCGCCCTCGGCGCTGCGCAGGCTGGCGTCCAGCGTCGAGGCACTGACCAGGGTACGGCCGACGGTGTCGTCGACGACCTGGACGTGGATGTGCCGCGAGCTGCGGTTGACCACCAGACGCGGACGCTCCGGCGTGCCGTCCACGCGCTTGCGCAGCCGGGTGTGCCGGCGCAGGCGGGAGACCCGCCGGGCGGTGCTGATGTCGGTGCCGACGGGTTTGTGCACCCGAGCGCCACTCTTCTCGGTCTGTGCCATCACTTACCCGTCTTCCCGACCTTGCGCTTGACGACCTCACCCTGGTATCGCACGCCCTTGCCCTTGTACGGGTCCGGACGGCGCAGTCCGCGGATGTTGGCCGCGACCTGGCCCACCAGCTGCTTGTCGATCCCGGTCACCCGCAGGCGGGTCGGGGACTCGACCGTGAAGGTGATGCCCTCGGGGGCCTTCACCGGCACCGAGTGGCTGTACCCCAGGGCGAACTCGAGGTCCGTCCCGCGGGCCTGCACGCGGTACCCGACGCCGACGATCTCGAGGGTCTTGGTGTACCCCTCGGTGACGCCGGTGATCATGTTGGCGATGAGCGTGCGCGACAGCCCGTGCAGGGCCCGGCTCTCCCGCTGGTCGTCGGGGCGCTGCACCTGGAGCGTGCCGTCCTCGCCGCGCTCGACGGTGATCGGCGAGGCGACGGTGTGGTTCAGCGCGCCCTTGGGACCCTTGACGCTCAGCGTCTGGCCCTCGATGGTGACGTCCACGCCACCGGGCACGGGAATCGGCAGTCGTCCGATTCGCGACATGTCACTCGCTCCTCACCAGACGTAGGCGAGGACTTCCCCACCCACGCCCTTCTTGTTCGCCTGGCGGTCGGTCAGCAGCCCGGTCGAGGTGGAGATGATGGCCACCCCGAGGCCGCCCAGCACCTTCGGCAGCGCGGTGGACTTGGCGTACACCCGCAGACCGGGCTTGGAGACGCGCCGCACGCCGGCGATGCTCCGCTCACGGTTGGGCCCGTACTTGAGGTCCACCACCAGCTCGTTGCGGGTGGTGCCGTCCTTCTCGACCTCGTTGACGGTCCAGCCGGCGATGTAGCCCTCCTGCTGGAGGATCTCGGCGATGTGCGTCTTCAGCTTGGACGACGGCATGGTCGTGGAGTCCTGGTACGCCTGGTTGGCGTTCCGGATCCGCGTCAGCATGTCCGCGATCGGGTCGGTCATCGTCATGGGTGTCGTGCCTCCCTCGCCGCGGTTCCTCACGCGCTGCCGCGCGGGCCTCTCGGCGATCGGTGGTTGGTGAGGTGCTGGAACGGCCCCGCTGCAGGGTCCCGCGCCGAGCTTGCGAGGCGCGGGGGGCAGCGGGGTCCTTCACCAGCTGGACTTGCTGACGCCCGGCAGCTCGCCGGCGTGCGCCATCTCCCGCAGGCAGATCCGGCACAGGCCGAACTTGCGGAAGACCGAGTGCGGGCGGCCGCACCGCTGGCATCGGGTGTAGCCGCGGACCGTGAACTTCGGCTTGCGGGCCGCCTTGTTGATCAGCGCCTTCTTGGCCATCTGGGTGTCTCCTCCCCCGCTCAGCGGGTGGTGGTCACGACGGGCTGGCCGGCGAACGGGAAGCCCAGCAGGCGGAGGAGCTCGCGACCCTCCTCGTCGCTCGTGGCGGTGGTGACCAGCGTGATGTCCATGCCACGCGGGCGGTCGATCCTGTCCACGTCGATCTCGCGGAACATCGACTGCTCGGTCAGGCCGAACGTGTAGTTGCCGTGACCGTCGAACTGCTTGGCGTTGAGCCCACGGAAGTCACGGATGCGGGGCAGGGCCAGCGACAGCAGCCGGTCCAGGAACTCCCACATGCGGTCGCCGCGGAGGGTGACCTTCGCGCCGATCGGCATGCCCTCGCGCAGCTTGAACTGCGCGATGGACTTGCGGGCCCGCACGACGGCCGGCCGCTGCCCGGTGATGGCGGTCAGGTCGCGGACCGCGCCGTCCATCAGCTTGGCGTCGCGAGTGGCCTCGCCGACGCCCATGTTGACGACGATCTTCGTCAGCCGCGGGATCTGCATGACGTTGTCGTAGCCGAACTCCGACTGCAGCGCCGGGGCGATGGACTCGCGATAGTGGGCGAGCATGCGGGGCAGCTCACGGGTGGGTGCGCTCATGGCGTCAGAAGTCCTTACCGGTGCGCCGCGAGACCCGGATGCTGCGGCCTTCCTCGTCCTTGCGGTAGCCGACCCGGGTCGGCTTGTCCTCGGAGTCGATCACCATCACGTTGCTCACGTGGATGGGAGCCTCCTGCGTGACGATCCCGCCCGACTGGGCACCACGCTGGTTCGAGCTGATCCGGGTGTGCTTCTTCACCCGGCCCACGCCCTCGATGAGGACCTTCTGCAGCTTTGGGTAGGCGGCGATCACCCGGCCCCTGGCGCCCTTGTCCTTGCCGGACAGCACCACGACGGTGTCGCCCTTCTTGACCTTCATCGACGGCGCCTTGGCCTTCGAGTCGGCCGTCGTGTCCTTCTTCGCAGCCATGGTCACAGCACCTCCGGAGCGAGCGAGATGATCCGCATGAAGCGCTTGTCGCGGAGCTCACGGCCGACCGGGCCGAAGATGCGCGTACCGCGCGGGTCGCCGCTGTCGCGGATGATGACGGCGGCGTTCTCGTCGAAGCGGATGTAGGAGCCGTCCGGACGACGACGCTCCTTCACCGTGCGGACGACGACGGCCTTGACCACGTCACCCCGCTTGACCCCTGCACCCGGCAACGCGTCCTTCACGGTGGCGACGATGACGTCGCCGATGCCCGCGTAGCGTCGCCCGGAACCGCCGAGCACCCGGATGCAGAGGATCTCCTTCGCACCGGTGTTGTCGGCGACCCGCAGTCGCGACTCCTGCTGGATCACGTCCT
>JALYNA010000312.1 GCA_030773455.1 Actinomycetota bacterium | reverse complement strand
GCGCGCGATGCCGCCGGACGTGACCCGGCGGCCTCGGCCGGGGCGGTGGACTCCCAGACGGTGCCCGGCGCGGCGACGGTCGGCAAGGCCTCGCGGGGCTATGACGCGGGCAAGAAGGTCAACGGCTGCAAGCGGCACCTGGTGGTCGACACCACGGGCCTGCTGATCGTGGTGTTGGTGACCGCGGCCAGCGTGCAAGACCGCGACGGCGGGGTCCGGGTGCTGGATCGGGCCAAGATGGCCATGCCGTCGCTGGTGCTGGTGTGGGCCGAGGCCGCCTACAGCCGCCGGGTGCAGGACTTCGCCTCCCGGGCGCTGCGCATCGCGGTGCAGGTGGTGGCCAAGCTGGTCGGCCAGTCCGGCTTCGTGCCGCTGCCGCGTCGCTGGGTGGTCGAGCGCACGCACGCCTGGATCACCGGACACCGCCGGATGAGCCGGGACTACGAACGGCTGCCCACCCACTCCGAAGCAGTGATCAAGTGGGCCATGATTGGCCTGATAGCCCGCCGCCTCGCGCCCGCTCGCGGCCGCCGTCCCTGGCAACCCGGACGAGCCGCGTAACGCCCTTTCTCAACACGTTCTGAGACCACACCTCGGCTACGTCAGCGGGCGACCTAAGAGATGTTCTGCCGCGAGTCCGTGGAGGACGGCGCGGCCTTCCTCGCCGGCGGGCCCTTCGGGGTTCTCTCATGACCGGGTCGGATCCGTGTTCATCGGAGCCGCTGGGCGCCAGCCCAGCCCTGGCACTGGTCCAGCAGCGCAGCCCTCGACAACTGACCGGCAGCTGCGGCTGATCCGACCGCTGTTCGCCGCCGCCGTTACCAAACTGCAACACCTCTCGTCAGGCGGCCGTGCGGCAGCACGTGAGCTCTTTTCGCCGGTTCGGGACGGCTGGACGACGTGCGGAACGCGCCAAGGCTTGACACGGAAACAGGCGCCCGTAATCTCGGTCATACTTTCTGACCGATCGTTAAGAAGGAGCGGGCGCATGCTGAGTCTTGCTCATCGACGGCGGACCTTGGTGGCGTCCGTGGCGTTGTCGACGGCGCTGCTCGCGGCATGCGGGTCGGACGGCGGCGGTAGCGGCGCTGGCGGCGGGACTGGCGCCGGCGGGAAGGAAGCGGCGGACTACCCCCACAACCGCGTGACCTTCATCGTCCCGTACGCGCCGGGAGGGACTCTGGACCCTCAGGGGCGTCAGTTCGCCCAGCAGCTCGAGCCGCTGCTGGACATCCAGGTCGTCGTCGAGAACGTTCCCGGTGCGGCGGGTGCGGTCGGGACGGAGCGGATCCTGACGGCTGAGCCGAACGGAGCAACCTTCGGCCTCACGACTAGCTCCGCGCTTCTGGTCGCGCCGAAGACGACTGAGGGTGTCACGTACGAGACTCCCGAGGACTGGGAGGTGCTGGCCAAGATGAGCTCGGTTCCTTACCTGCTCGTGGTGAAGGACGACGCGCCATGGCAGACCTTCGAGGACTTGGTCGAGGACGGGGAGTCTCGGCCGGGGGAGATCACCGTGTCGACACCGGGAGCGTTCAATCCGGGTGACCTGGTGCTCGAGCAACTGAACTCGGAGACCGACGATCTCTTCCGGGCGACACCGTTCAGTGGCGGCGGTGGTGAGGCGCTCGCGGCGGTCCTCGGCGGTCAGGTGGACGCCAACGTCGCTGCCCTCGCCACGGCGAAGGGGCAGATCGAGGCCGGGGACCTGCGGGCGCTGGCCATCTTCGGCGAGGAGCCGGTCGAGATCGGCGACCAGAAGGTTCCGGCGATCACCGACCTCGGCTACAACGCCACCCTCCAGTCCGAGCACTACATCATCGCCCCGCCAGGGATCCCCGAGGACGTGCTCGGGCAGCTGACCGCGGCCTCTGTCGAGGTGGTCCAGTCGGAGGAGTGGACGAACTTCGTCGAGCAGCAGGGCGCCGTGCCCGAGTCGCTGGGCGCCGAGGAATCAACGGCCGAGATCGAGAAGGAGGAGGGTCTATACAACCAGATCTTCCAGTTCCTCACTGAGCGCGGTCGCCTCGAGCGAGATTAGCGAGCAGGGGTAGGAGGCCAGGTCCGCCGGCGGTCCCGGTAGGCGCAGTCACGATGCTCGCCTACCGGGCCCCCGCCGGTCCCGGCGGCCTCTCGTGGCTTTCGCAGCCGTGGAGAAACACCGTGTTGACGGGTTCTCCGGTGCCACCTACGTTGCTGACCATCCAGTAAGTGGAGGCTCGTGAGACATGGCCGCGGCTTGCGGACAGACCGGACGGTCTGCGGACATTCGCGACCCGGGATCGTGGGGCAGGCCCGGGCGGCTCGAGATGAGCGGGCTCGGCACCCCGTGAGGGCTGCGGTCCTGCGACGCTTCGGAGGCCCCGGAGCGCTGGAGGTGACCGAGGTCGACGAGCCCTCACCCGCGGAGGACGAGATCCTGGTCGCGGTCAGTGCTTGCGGCGTCTGCGGCCACGACCTCCTTGCCATGCGGGGGAAACTCGGGACGCCGCTTCCCGCGATACTGGGGCACGAGATCGCCGGCATCGTCGCGAGAGTCGGTAGCCAGGCCTCCGGGTTTCGCGTTGGCGACCGGGTCGCACTCGTCCAGCGAGAGCCGTGCGGGCGGTGTGACCTGTGCAGCGACGGTGCCGAGAACCTGTGCCGGCACGGGCGCGGCTTCTATGGTGAGGACCGGCCTGGCGGCTACGCGGAGTACGTACTGGCCAGCGCCCTTAACGCGGTGCGCCTTCCGGAGGGCGTGCCGGACCGGGCAGGCGCTGTCCTGTCGTGCGCCATAGGCACCGGCTGGCACGCCCTGCGCAAGGTCGGCGCGGCACGCGGCGACGTTGCCGTGGTCACGGGCGCCGGCGGGGGAGTCGGGTCGCACGCACTCCAGCTGTGCCGGCACCTCGGCATCCACGCGATCGCGGTGACCAGCTCGGAGGAGAGCCGCGAAGCACTCCTGGGCCTCGGTGCCGAGCACGTGGTGACGCTGCGGCCCGGCGGGGAGGCGCTGCGGGAGCAGGTCCGGAGGCTCACCGGAGGGCAGCTCGCCGACGTCGTCCTGGAGGTCGCGGGCCCCCCCACGTTCAGCCAGTCGATCGGTGCGCTCGCCGCCCGAGGCAGGGTCGCTCTCATCGGCAACGTCGAGCCGCGAGACGTCTGCTTCAACCCCGGACTTGCCATCCTCAAGGAGCTGTCCGTCGTGGGATGCGCCCACGGCACCAGGGACGACCTGCAGGACGTGGTGGAGCTGGTGGCGGCAGGCCACGTCCAACCCCTGATCGACGAGGAGATCGCCCTGGCCGACGCAGCGCGAGCCCTCGACGAGCCGCGCCGCAGCGGCCCCGGCCGTCGCCTCGTCGTGCCCTCTCTGTAGCCCTTCGAGATCCCACGTTCCGCACCCAAGGAGGAAGACGTGCAGCCATCACGCGGTCGACGGCGCACCAGACCTGAGCACCTCCCGGAACGATCCCCCCAGTGCGGCCGCCGGGCCGTGTCTGCCTGCCGCCGGTTGCGGGGCAATCCGTGATGACCACTCTCGTGCAGACCTTGCTCTCCGGCATTCTCATCGGCGGTCTCTACGGCCTGTTCAGCAGCGGCCTGACGCTCATCTTCGGCATCACGCGCGTCATCAACTTCGCGCACGGCGACTTCGTCACTCTCGGCATGTACGGGGCCGTGCTTCTCTTCGCATCCCTGGGCCTGAGCCCACTGATCGGCATCTTCCCGGTGGCGCTGGTCTCGCTGCTGCTCGGTGCGCTCGTCTACCGGGTGATCATCCGGCGCACCTTCCAGATCAAGGGCATCAGCGCCATCGACGCCATGCACGGCCAACTCGTGCTGACCCTCGGCGTCTCCATCCTGATCGCCAACGGGCTGCTGATGGCCTTCGGGCCCTCGCCCCGGTCGGTGACCGGCGTGCTGGAGGACGTCTACCGGGTCGGCGGGGTCTACATCTCCCAGTCGCGCCTGGTGGCGTTCCTCATCGCGCTGGCGGCCTTCCTCGTCCTGTACTTCGCGCTCATGCGCACCCTGTACGGCAAAGCGATCCGTGCCACCGTCGACGACGGCGACATGGCGGCCATGGTGGGCATCGACCCGAACAAGGTCTACGCCACCAGCTTCAGCGTGGGGATCATGCTCACCGGCATCGCGGGCTGCGTGCTGGCCACCTACTACCCGGTCACACCGACGACCGGCGCGAGCTTCCTCGTCATCGCCTTCGTCACCGTCGTCATGGGTGGCCTCGGCAACGTCGTCGGGGCCTTCCTCGCCGGCCTTCTGGTCGGCATCATCCAGCAGGTGACGGCCGTCTACGTCGACGTGTCGCTCCAGTTCGCCGGCCTGTTCATCGCCTTCGTCCTGGTCCTGGTCCTTCGCCCGCAGGGCATTCTTGGTGGGGGGCGTGTCCACGCATGAGTACCATCAACGCAGGCCGGACGGCCGAAGTGGTGCGGTCGACACCGGTCCTGGGGACCGCCGTGCTGGTCCTGGTGGCCAGCCTGCCGCTGTGGTTTATCCAGACGCGCTTCGTCCTCAGCGTGGCGACGCTGACGCTGATCTTCATGGTGGCGTCGCTGGGCTGGAACATCATCAGCGGCTTCGGCGGGCAGATCTCCTTCGGCCACAGCATCTTCTTTGGCATCGGCGCCTACACGACCGTCCTGCTGCAGGCCAGGTACGGTGTCAACGCATGGCTGGGCGTCGCCCTGGGCGCGCTGCTCGCGCTCGCCGTCGCACTGTTCCTCGGCTGGGTGACCCTGGGACTGCGGGGCATCTACTTTGCGCTGGCGACGTTCGCCAGCACCCTGGTCTTCGCCATCCTCACGGGGCACTTCGACGAGTTCACCGGCGGTGAGGTCGGGTTGACCGTCCCGCTCCTCGACCCCAGCCCCGCCAACTTCTCCTTCGAGAACCGGCTCTGGTACTACTACATCGCCCTGGTGCTGGCGGCGCTGAGCTTCATCGTCTGCCACCTGGTGCTCAAGTCACGGCTGGGTCTGCAGTTGCGCGCGATCCAGGCCGACCAGGACGCCGCGCAGGCCTGTGGGGTCATGGCCTTCCGGGTGAAGCTGGTCGGTCTCGGCATGAGCGCGGTCATCGCGGCCCTCGCCGGATCGGTGTACATCCAGTACATCGGCTTCATCGACCCGCACAGCGCCTTCGGCGCCGCCGTCGCCACCCAGATCGCGGTCATCGCCTTCGTCGGCGGCGCCGGACGGCTGTGGGGACCGGTCATCGGTGCGGTCCTGCTCGTGCCGCTGCAGCAGCTGCTCAACTCCGGGCTGGCGGCCTACCCATCCGGCTTCAACCTGGTCGTCTACGCGATCGTGATCCTGGTGATCCTGTGGGCCGAGCCGCGCGGCATCATGTCGATGCCCTGGGGCCGGTGGACCTCGCGGCTGCGCGGGCGGCGCGCCGGGCCCCACACCCCGGCCGGTGCCGGCGGGCCGCCCAGGCCCGCCGAGCAGCCCGAACAGTCGTCTGCCATGTCGGTGCCGGGGGGGCAGTCATGACGACAACGCAGGACGGTGCCCCGCTCTTGCGGGTCGATGACCTGACGGTGCGCTTCGGCGGTCTGGTGGCGGTGAACGGGCTGAGCTTCACCGTCGCCCCCCGTGAGCTCGTCGGCATCATCGGGCCGAACGGCGCCGGGAAGACCACCGCCTTCAATGCCATCGCCGGAGCCGTCCGCCCGACGTCGGGAACGATCCGGATCGGCGACCGCATGGTGAGCGGCCAGCCTCCCGAGCGGGTGGCGAGGCTGGGCATCGCCCGGACCTTCCAGACCGTCCGGCTCTTCGACGCCATGTCGGTGAAGGACAACATCGCGCTGGCCGCGGTCGCCGTCTCCGGCTCCATGGAGCAGGCCTACTCGCGGGCGGACGAGGTCGGTGCGCTGTTGTCGATGGAGCGGCTGCTCCCCAAGGACGCCGGCGAGCTGCCACTGGCCGACCAGAAGCGCGTCGAGATCGCCCGTGCTCTCGCCCTCTCACCGAAGCTGCTGCTGCTCGACGAGATGATGAGCGGCCTGACGCAGACCGAGACACGGGACCTGCTCGACGTCATCACGGAAGTCAACACGCAGGGGCTCACGATCATCGTCATCGAGCACGTCATCCGGGTGATCATGGAGCTGAGCCACCGGGTGCTGGTCCTCGACCATGGGGTGCTCATCGCCGAGGGCGCGCCCCGCGACGTGATGTCCAACCCGCAGGTCATCGAGGCGTACCTGGGCCGGCACGCGGCACGCGCCGTGGGAGGGGAGTCGGCGTGAGGCCCGGATGGAGATCACGGACGGCGGAGGAGGAGAGGCCGGTGGCACAGGAGCCGACGGCAGGGGGCGCGGCCTCGGAGATGGCGAAGTCGCCCCCGGCGCCGCTGGTCATCGAGAACCTGTCGGTCAACTACGGCAGCATCCGGGCCCTCGTCGACGTCTCCCTGCAGGTGCAGCCGGGTGAGTTCGTGGGCGTGCTCGGCGCGAACGGGGCCGGCAAGTCCACGCTCCTCAAGGCGATCTCCGGGCTGGTCACCCCGGTGTCCGGATCGATCCGGTTCGGCGACGTCGCGCTGACCGCACGGTCCACGCACCAGGTGCCACGGCTGGGCATCGCGCACGTCCCGGAGCGCCGGCGGGTGTTCCCGTCCCTCACCGTGCGGGACAACCTGGCGTTGGGCGCCTACGCCACGCCCCGCGACGTCGACCGGGCCCGGCTCCTCGACGAGGTGTTCTCCCTCTTCCCCAAGCTGAAGCAGCGCAGCGGCCAGTTGGCCGGCTCGCTCAGCGGCGGTGAGCAGCAGATGCTCGCCGTCGGCAGGGCGCTCATGCTCAACCCGAGAATGATCATGCTGGATGAGCCGTCGCTCGGGCTGGCCCCCGTCATCGTCGAGGAGATGTTCGACCGGCTGGCGGAGATCCACCGGGACCTGGACGTCTCCGTTCTGCTCATCGAGCAGAACGCCACCCAGGCTCTCGAGGTTATCGAGAAGGGTGTCGTCCTGGAGACCGGCCGGGTGACCTTCACCGGACGCCGCGAGGAGCTCCTCAACAGCGACGACCTCCGCCAGGCCTATCTGGGCCTGTAGGCCGAGGAGCCACGGATGCAGGACCTGACCCGGTGGGGGAGGAGATGACGGACGGGCGGCTGGCCGGCAAGGTCGCGGTCGTCGTCGGGGCCGGCCAAACGCCTGGTCAGACCGTGGGCAACGGCCGGGCAACGGCCCTGCTGTTCGCCCGCGAAGGCGCTCGCGTGCTCACCGTGGACCGGGACCCCGACGCTGCGCAGGAGACCGTCGACCAGATCGTCGGCGAGGGCGGCGAGGCCTACGCCTGCCGCATGGACGTCACCGTGCAGGAACACATCCCGCCGATGGTCCGCGGATGCCTCCAGCGGTGGGGGCGCATCGACGTCCTCCACAACAACGTCGGCATCAGCCTCGCCGGCGGCGACGCGCCGATCGACGACATCGAGGCCGAGGCCTTCGACCGGGTGACCGCCGTGAACCTGCGGGGCATGGTGCTCACCTGCAAGCACGTCCTGCCGGTCATGCGGGAGCAGGGCGGCGGCGCGGTGGTCAACATCTCCTCGATCGCCACCATCATCAACTACCCCTATGTGGCGTACCGGACGTCGAAGGCGGGGGTGGTCGCCTTCACCGAGCAGCTGGCGATCTCCCAAGCGGCCTTCGGGATCCGGGCCAACGTGATCCTGCCGGGGCTGATGAACACCCCCATGGCGATCGAGAACCGGGTGGGCAGGAACGGGGCCACCCGTGAGCAGGTGGTGGCCGAGCGGGACAGCCACATCCCCCTGCGCCGGCGAATGGGGTCGGCCTGGGACGTCGCCCACGCGGCCCTGTTCCTGGCGTCGGACGAGGCGTCCTTCATCACCGGGGCCGTGCTCAAGGTGGACGGCGGCCAGAGCCTCGACGTTGGCTGACGCGTCGGCGGCCCATCCGCCCGGGCGAGCGCGCTCGGCGGAATCGCTCGGCCCGCTCGCCGTGGGGGTGACCTGCACACTGCTGGGCGGCCTGCCGCTGTGGCTGGTGGCCAGCCTCGCTCCCCAGCTGCGAGGTGACCTCGGCATGGACGAGACCGGGCTGGGGACGGCGGTCGGGGTCAGCTTCCTGGTCTCGGCGGTGACCGCCGTGCCGGCGGGGCGGCTGGTCGACCGGATCGGCTGGCGGCGGGGCGCCGCGGCGGCCGCGGCGCTGTCGGCGTCGGTTCTGCTCGCCATCGGAGTCCTCACCCGGTCGTGGGCGCTGCTCGTCGTGCTCCTCGCGGTTGGTGCGCTGGGGGTCAGCCTGTCGCACCCGGCCGCCAACACCGGCATATCCGACGTGGTGCCTCTCCGGCGTCAGGGACTGGCGTTCGGCATCAAGCAGGCCTCCGTCCCGTTGACCACGCTCGTGGCCGGCCTGTCCGCGCCGCTGGTGATGCACACCGTCGGCTGGCGAGCGGCGTTCGTCGACGCCGCCGGGATCGCCCTTGGGTTCCTCCTGGTGCTCCTCCTCACCGGCCGCCGGCCGGACCCGGGGCCGGAGGACCGCCCGGCTCCGTCCGCCGGCACGGCGGCGCAGGACCTGGCGCCCGCGCTGGGGAGCGACCGGCTGGGGCGGTGGCCGCTGACCGTCCTCGCCTCCGGCGCCGGGCTGGTGGCCGGCGCCACCGTGAGCCTCGGGGGCTTCCTCGTCCTCTTCGCGGTCGCGTCCGGCATGGAGCAGGACGGCGCGGGCTATCTGCTCGCGGCGGGCAGCATCGCCAGCATCGCCTCCCGCGTTCTCTCCGGGTACCTGGCCGACCGTCACGGCTGGGACCATCTGACCGCGGTCGCGGTGATGATGGCCGGTGGGTCGGTGGGCTTCGTCGCGCTGGCCGTCGGCGGATCGGCCGTCCTGCTCGTCGTGGGCACCCTGCTGGCCTTCGCCCTCGGGTGGTCCTGGAACGGACTGTTCGCCCTCGCCGTCGTCCTGCGCAGTCCTGGGGCGCCCGGCTCGGCGACGGGTGTCATCCAGACCGGGATCTGCCTCGGGGCCACGGCCGGCCCGCCACTGTTCGGTCTCACCGTGAGCCGGTTGTCGTACTCCGCGGCCTGGGGTGGGGCGGCGGCGGCCAGTCTCTGCGGGGCCGCGCTCATCCTGGTCGGGCTGCGGATGCACGGGCGCTCGACGCCACCAGCGGAGCGGGGACCCCGATAAATGCAAGTCGTTGCACAGGCCGGCCTTCCCTTCCTGATCGGTCGATAAGTACTCTCTCCGCGAAAGACCTGCCAGCATAAACGGTGCGCAGGACGTCGAGCTCCCCCAGGGGTGGTCGGCGAGGACCACCCGGTCTTGCCTGCACGGACCTCCCAGTCGCCCACCAGCACGGTCCAAGGAGAAGTCATGGCGAATCCTCGAGCGCTCGGGGCCTCAGCAGCGTGCGCCCTGTTCCTCACCGCCTGCGGTGGGGTGGCCACCCAGGACACCTCGGAGCAGGCGGCCGAGTGCGGGGACACCATCCGCATCGGTGCGCCGTATCCGCTCAGCGGGACCTGGAGCCAGGGGGGACAGAACTCCCTCAACGGCATGCTGCTCGCCGCTGAGGAGGTCAACGAGGCCGGCGGCATCAAGGCGCTGGAGGGCGCGAAGATTGAGATCGTCAAGGCAGACACCAGCTCGGACAATCCGGCACAGGCCAAGGCGGTGACCGAGGAGCTGCTGCAGAGCGGCGACATGGCGGCGGTCGTCGGCTCCTACCTGAGCAGTATGACCCTGACCTCGGTCATCGCCACCGAGCAGGGCGGCGTACCGCTCGTCACCCAGTCGTTCGTCGACGACCTCACCGCCAAGGGCTACCAGACGATCTTCCAGGTCGCGCCCAAGTCCTCGCGCTTCGCGTCCGCCACCATGGAGGGCCTCGCCGAGATCTTCAAGCAGCAGGGCCTGGACCTGCAGCGGGTGGCCGTGGCCGGCAGCGAGGACGCCGCCAACAAGGCGCAGCGGGATGCGGTCGCGAAGATCTCCGGGGAGATGGGGCTCGAGGTCGTGGCCGATGTGGGCTGGCCCGGGGGGCTGACGGACGCCACCCCGATCGTCAATCAGATCGCCGGCGCCGACCCGGACGTGGTCATCCTCGCCGGCAGCCTGTCCGACCTCGCCCTGGTCATCAAGGGCCTCCGGGCCCAGGGGGTCACCGCGCCGCTCGTGGCACCCGGTGGCGGTGGCTCCCTCACGCCCGAGTTCAGCGACGTGATCGGTCCCGACGTGGAGGGCTTCCTGGCCGCGGCGGCGTGGAACGCCGACCTCGAGCTGGAGGGCATCGCGGAGGTCAACGAGACCTACAAGGAGCAGCACGGCGTCTTCATGCCGCAGGAGGCGGGTGAGTCGTGGGTGGCCGTCCACCAGCTCGCTCAGGTCATGGAGGAGAACGCCACCTGCGACCCGAAGGAGATCCGGGAGTCGCTGCGCGAGGTGACGTTTGAGGGGGGCCAGGCGGCCGCCATGCCCCCGGGCAAGGTCGGGTACGACGACACCGGCGCCAACGAGTTCGTCGACCCGGTGATCGTCCAGTGGCAGAGCGGCGAGCTGCGGACCGTGTACCCGCCGGAGGTCGCGACGACGGAGGCGCTGCCGATCGCCGGCTCCTAACCGGTCCGGCGAGCCGGGACCTCCCGGAGCGCCGGCCGTCCTCGCGGGCGCCGGCGCTCCTGGGCCCCGACACATCACCGCGCCCCCGAGCGCTCTGCGACGTCGTCGGCTCCGACCCGGTTCGGTCATCCGCATCCGCACCGACGGGCTTCCCGGACGGGACCGCCCGTCACCGGGTGGCGGGGGACCTCGGCTCATCTGCTCGAGAAAGGTGGACGATGACCGCACAGCCGGACGCGATCGGCCGGTTCGACGAGGGAATGCGGGTGCGACGCGAGGTCCTCGGCGACGAGCACGTGGACCGGTCTCTCGAGCAGGCGACGGACTTCGCACGACCGCTCCAGGAATGGGTGACGGGCTGCGGCTGGGGCGCGGTGTGGACCCGCCCGGGTCTTGATCGGAGGACCCGCAGCCTGCTGAACCTGGCCATGCTGACCGCGCTGAACCGGATGCACGAGTTCTCCGTGCACGTGCGCGGCGCGGTCGTCAACGGATGCACCGACGAGGAGATCCGGGAAACCCTGCTCCAGGCAGCCCTGTACTGCGGCGCCCCCGCCGCGCTCGAGTCCTCTCGCGTCGCGCAGCGGGTTCTCGAGGAGATGCGCGGCGCCGAGAAGAAGCAGTCCTGAACCCCCCGGCGTGAGCGCCGCACACCTCAAGGAGGACAGCACGTGATCATTGACATGCATCGTCATCTCTGGACGGTGTTCGAGCGTTACGCGAACATCCCCGAGATCGCGGCCGGCGGCGCGGCGCTCGGCCACTCGCCTCACGGGGGGGCCGTCGAGCAGGACGTCGGCGTGGCCGCCGACCAGATCCAGGCCGAGATGGACGGCGCCGGCGTCGATCGGTCGGTCCTCATGCTTGGGGACTACGGGCTGCGGCTGGGGGAGCCGGCCCTGTCCATCGAGGCCGAGAACGACCTCGCCATCGACCTGGCGACCAGCGAACCCGACCGGTTCATCGCCTTCTTCGGCATCGATCCTCGACGACCTCGTGCGGCCGAGCTCTTCCGCAAGGCGCTGGACCGAGGGGCCAAGGGTCTGAAGCTTCATCCCTGCGCCGGCTTCTATCCGGACGACCCCGTCTGCCGGCCGCTGTACGAGCTGGCTGGGGAGCGCGGGGTGCCGGTGGCGGTCCACACTGGGCCGCTTTCCGGGCCGTTGGTCAGCAAGACCGCCCACCCGATCCATCTCGACGAGCCGGCGGCCGACTTCCCGCAGACGACCTTCATCATCCTGCACGCCGGTCAGCGCGCGTGGTTCCCCATCGCGCTGGACCTCGCCCGATGGAAGCGGAACATCCACCTCGAGCTCGCCATGTGGCAGATCGAACTCGTCGAGGACGAGGCACGGTTCATCGACCGACTGGACCAGATGAAGAAGGCGGTGGGCCTGGACCGCGTGCTGTTCGGCAGCGACTGCCCCGGTCTGTCCAAGGTCATGCCCCTGGACCGCTGGGTCGAGGCGTTCAAGGGACTGCCCGAGATGGCGGCGCGCCACGACTGTGAGATCACTCCCCAGGAGTGCGAGCTGATGCTCGGCGGCAACGCCGTCAAGCTCCTGAACCTGACGTGAGGCAGGAGCAGGCGGGCCGTGTCAGGACGCCGACATGACGCAGGCGTCGGCCTTTTCGCTGCACGGCAAGGTTGCGATCGTCGCCGGTGGCGGGTCCCGTTCCGCCGGCATCGGGACGGGACGGGCGTCCGCCATCCTGTTCGCCCGGCACGGGGCCCGCGTCCTCGTGGTGGACCGGAACGTCGGGGCTGCGGAGGAGACCGCCGCCGCGATCAGCGAAGAGGGGGGCGAGGCTGCGGCCTTCGAGGCGGAGCTGACCGCGTCCCCGGCGTGCGCGGACATGGTCGAGCATGCCGTGGCGAGGTGGGGGCGGCTGGACATCCTCCACAACAACGTGGGTATCGAAGGCGCGGGCACGGTCCTGGACGTGGACGAGTCCCGATGGGACGCGGTCATGGGCGTCAACGTGAAGACAGTCGTGCTGGCCAGCCGGGCCGCGATACCCGCGATGGCCCGCGGCGGCGGCGGTGCCATCGTGAACACGTCCTCCATCGCCGCGTTCCGCCCCCACGGCATGACCCCCTACACGACGTCCAAGGGAGCGGTCATCGCCCTCACGCGAGCTATGGCCCTCGACCACGCCGGCCAGGGGATCCGTGTCAACTGCATAGCCCCCGGCCCCATCTACACCCCCATGGTCGCCGGGGGGATGTCCGACGAGCGTCGGGAGCGTCGCCGCGACGCATCACCGCTGCGGCTGGAGGGGACGGGGTGGGACGTGGGATACGCCGCCCTATTCCTGGTGTCCGACCAGGCCCGGTACGTCACGGGCGTCGTGCTCCCCGTGGACGGCGGGGTCTCCGTGAGCAGCCCGGACCGGTGAAGGCTCCCGATCCAGGGGTGTTCGCCGACAACCCCCAAGGGCATGTCACGGACCTCTGGTGCGAGCTGCCGTAGTCCGGGTGGGCGGCAGTCAGGGTCAGGGTGTCATGGCAGCAGCGGCGTTCGCCGGTGCTCGTCGCGCGCCGGTCGATCACGATGTGGAGGCAGATGTGGGAACAGGCAACTGGGGCCGGTGGGGCCGGGAGGACGAGGCGGGAGCGCTAAACCTCATCGGCGAGTCGCAGGTGCTGCGCGCCGCGGGACTCGTCAGCAGGGGGCGTGTGATCCGGCTCGGGCAGCAGCTCGGTCCGGCCAGCGCCGTGCCGCCCCACCGGCAGCGCGTCGAGCGCTACATGACGCGTGACGGTGGTGACTACGCGGCTGGGGCGCGTCGTCCCGGTGGCTTCCAGTTCGCCGAGGACGTCGTCGCCTTCGCCACGCACAGCGGGACGCACGTCGACGCGCTGGCTCACGCCTGGTACGACGACGAGCTCTACAACGGGTTCTCGTCCACGACCGTCCGCAGCACGACGGGCGCGCAGCGGTGCGGCGCCGAGCACCTGCGGCCCATGGTCACCCGGGGGGTGCTCCTGGACGTCGCCGCCTCCCGCGACGTGCCGCTGGAGCCCGAGGGCGTCGTCACGGCGGGCGACCTGGCTGCCGCGGCGCAGGCGGCCGGCGTGACTCCGGAGCCCGGCGACGCTGTGCTCATTCGCACCGGGTGGATGGCCCGCGCGGGAAGCGATCCGGGCACCTACTACGCCGGGGAGCCGGGTATCGACGTCTCCGCGGCGAGGTGGCTGGCGGAGGCCGACGTCGCCGTGGTCGGGGCGGACAACTATGCCGTCGAGGTCCAGCCGTCTGCTCCCGGGACGGTGTTCCCGGTGCACCAGCTCCTGATGCGGGACCACGGTGTGCCCCTCATCGAGAACGTCGTCCTCGAGGAGCTGGTCGAGGAAGGCGCCAAGAGCTTCCTGTTCGTCGCGGCACCGCTGCCGCTGGTGGGCAGCACCGCCGGCCCCGTCTGTCCCCTTGCCGTTCTCTGATCCACATTCGAGGTGTGCCTTGACCGTCACCGTCTACGCGCACGTCGTGGCCCGGCCGGGCTCGGTGGAGCACGTCGAGTCCGCTTGCAGACCCATCGTGGACGACTGCCTGCGAGAGGACGGCGTGCTGACCTACCACCTCCTTCGGGACGTGGAGGAGCCACGGGCCTTCGCCTGGTTCGAGCAGTGGCGTGACGAGGAGGCGTTCCAGCGGCACGTCGCGTCCCCGCAAGCAGCCCGGCTCGGTGCCGCCCTGGACGGGCATATCGAGGGCGCCATGGTGATCAAGCGGTACGACGTGCTGTCGTGAGGATGCGGGCGGTCGGCCGCCAACCCTCGTCGACCGGCGCTACGGTCGGGGAGCTCGGCGAGCTGAGGCCGTCGATCGATGACCGGCAACGGGGACGACGCAGCTGCCCCCTTTCGCGGCACCAGCCGTGGATGGCCCTGCAGGCGCGGTAGCTCCGGACAGCCCAGCCCGGAGACCCAGATGAGAGGAGTTCTCCATGACAGATGCCGGCGCGCTTGGCTCAGCTGAGGAGCCCCGGACGGAGTGGCACGAGCCCGAGGCCGCACGGCTCGTCACGGCAGACCCCGTGCTCCGGGGAGCCGTGGACATGCACGTCCACGGCTACCCCGATGTCGGCCTGGACTGGAAGATGCGTACCGACGACCTGACCATGGTGCGCCTGGCCCGGGACTCCGGGCTCGGGGGCATAGTGCTCAAGTCGCACTTCTGGCCCACGATGGATCGTGCCCTCATCCTGAACCAGCGACTGAACGCGCCGGACTTCGAGGTCTACGGCAGCATCACGCTCAACCACCTCGTCGGCGGAGTGTCGCCCATGGCGGTGGAGGCCGCGGCCCTCCACGGAGCCCGGGTGGTGTTCATGCCGACGTGGGGCTCACGCAACGACCACGGCCACGGCGGGGTGGTCCGGCGGGAGATCATCGATCGGGTCCTGCCGACGTTCGGGCCCCGCCTGGAAGCCGGGGCGCTGACGGTGGTCGACGGGAACGGCAACCTGCAGCCGGAGGCCGGGGACGTGCTCGCCGTCGCCAAGGAGTACTCGCTCGTGGTCAGCACCGGCCACGTGTCGGTGGAGGAGAGCCTGGCGATCGCCGGCGTGGCTGCGGAGATCGGCCACGACAAGCTCATCTTCGGTCATCCCTTCTCCCGCTCGGTGCAGGCCGATCCGGCCGTCATGCGGGAAATGGCAGACCGTGGCGCGGTCATCGAGATGACCCACACCCACACCGTCATGGCAGACCCGCCGGCCCGGATCGTGGACATCTACGGGGCCGTCGTGGCGCTGGGACCGGGACGGGTCATCTTGACCACGGACGTGTTCTTCCCCTGGCAGCCGCCGCAAGCGGAGAGCTTCCGGATGTTCGTGGGGCAGCTGCGCGACCAGGGGTGCTCGGACGAGGACCTCCGGACCATGGTGGTGAGAAACCCCGCACGGCTGCTGGCCACCGCGCAGGGTACCGCCGGTGGAGCTTGAGCGGCGGAGCGCCGCGGATGGCCCCGATAGACGTCGCCAAGCCGGGCAGGACCGGCGCCGCTGAGCCAAAACGCCGGCGCCAACAGCGGCGGGTCAGGCGGAGCTGCTGGGCACCGCGAGGATGCGCTCCATGATGAGGTCGGTCATCTCGGCCTTGATCTCCGCAATGCTCAGTCGCCCGCGGGGGTCGTACCACTCGACGATCCAGTTGATCATGCCGAGGATGGCCAGCCGGAGAAGCGTCGGGTCGCCCGGGGGGACCGTGCCGGCCGCCATGCCCTCGCGGATCACCTCCGTGAAGAGGTGGTCGTAGCGATTGACCCGCGCATCGTAGGACTCGCGGAGCGGCGACTCAAGGAACCGCCGCTCGCGGAGGAAGACGGCGACCTCCTGCTTGTTCGTGAGCACGAACTGCAGGTGGTTCTCCACGGCGAGCCGGATCTTCTCCCGTGGCTCCACCGCCTCCTGGACGACCTCCTCCAGCCGGTTCAGGAAGTTGGACATGCCGTCCTCGAGGACGCGCAGCAGCAGCTCCTGCTTCCCGCTGACGTGGTAGTACAGGCTCGCCGTGGTGAGGCCGAGCTGGTTCGCGAGATCACCGATGGACGTGCCGTTGAAGCCCTTCTCGGCGAAGAGCGTCGTAGCCGCGGCGATGAAGGCCTGTCCCGTCTCGTTGGTCTGGCGGCGCCGGGGAGGGTGGATTTCGCTGTGCTTGCTGTTGCCAGACATGGCCTTCCTCGCCTGGATCCGGGGAGAACTCGAGGCCTTGGTTCGGATCTTCCGCACGCTCTGACTCTGTCCTAACGCTTGCGGCGGGGATGCCGACCAGCTATGCGGTCGGGGGAGCGCCTGACCACGACGGATCATTCCCGTCGACGCTCACCACGCCCGGAGCAGGATGTCATGTACGTCTTCGACGGTGACGTCGCGCCGCGGGTTTCCGGCCATGCCCGTGTCCGAGAGCGTGAGGGACGCGATCTCCTCCAAACGTGACTTGTCGTCGACGTGGTCCCGCAGGCTCATGGTGAGACCGAGCTCGCCGATCAGCCACCGCACCCCGGCGATGGCGTCATCGGCCGCCTGCTGCGGCGTGTCCGCCCTGCTCCCGAAACCGATCCATCCCATGAGCGCCATGCTGTCGAGGGCCGCGTCACGGTTGTATTCCATGACCCAGGGCAGGGTCATGCAGGTCGCGATGCCATGCGGGATTCCCAGCTTCCCGCCGAGGCGGTGGACGATCGCGTGGTCGAGACCGACGTTGGCGGAGGTGGCCTGGGTCATACCGATGACCGACCACGCCGTCGCCTGGAGCCGTGAGCGCTCCGCCAGGGTGTCGCCGTCCCGCAGGCTGGCCGGGAGCAGCTCCCGCAGCAGGCGGATCGAGTTGCACGAGACGCCCTGCACCAGGTCGTTGCCGAGGGATGAGTACGCGATCTCCACGGCGTGGTCGAGCGCCTTGATCCCCGTGGAGGCCCACAGCCGGTCCGGCGTCGACAGGGTCAGCCGGGGATCATGCAGGATGACGCGCGCACTGATGAACGGGTGGTGGTACTGCTCCTTGCGCCCGTCGCGGCCGGTGATTCCGGCGTGCTGCGTGGCCTCGGCCGCGGACAAGGTCGTGGGCACCTGGACGATCGGAAGGGCTCGGTCCCTGGACTCCCGGAGAAGTCGGTCCAGCTCGACGGCATGGCCCACGGGGTCGGTCAGCCGGGAGCGGAAGCCGCTGAGAGTTCCGCTGTACTGCCCGATGTCCGCCGATCCGCTGAGGCTGGCGAGGACGACACCCTTGGCCGTGTCCATCGAGCTGCCGCCGCCTACTCCGATCACCACGTCGGCGCCGTGGTCCTGCGCCATCTCGTAAGCCGCTTCGATCGACGTGATCGGGGTGTGCTCCCGGGAGTCGGCGAAGACACCGGCGACGCGATCGCGGCCGAGCGCCGCCACCACGGTGTCGACCACGGGGCTCTTCGCGACGGAGGGGCTGGTGACGATGAGACCTCGACGCCAACCGAACCCTTCGTAGACCGCTCCGAGGGCATCGACGGCACCCGCCCCGGAGAAGACGGTCGGCGCCGCGGCGCCCGTGTAGGAGAACATCCGCATACCCATCACTGCCTCTAGTAGAGCGCGGCGGTCGGGTCACCCATGTGCGGGCAGCCGCTCACGTGTCGGGAGAGAAAACGACCCGGACGGGGGAACTGTCCGAGCCGCTTATCGCCAGCGGAAGCGCGTGGACGACACCGCGCCTGCCGGCAACCTGCCGGACCCGGGGGCTCAGGCTCTCGATGATGAGCAGCCCCTCGGAGAGGAGTACGCGGTGTACCGGGAGATCCAGCCGATCCTTGCGCCGGTGCACCGCCATGTCCGGAGTGGGGCAGTCCACACCCAGCCCGCGGACGCGGTGCTCGACGAGCCATCGCGCGGCTTCTTCGGAGAGATATGCGTGATCCGGCGTCCCGGAGGGCGTGCGGTCGCGGTGCGCCAGGCTGAGCAAGACGAAGCAGTCGTCGAGTTCGGCGCTGGAGGTGGCTTGCAGGGCGGCGGCCTCCAGCGAGCCCGCGTCGACGCAGATGTCCTCGACCCCGCTGAGGTCCAGCGCGACCGCCGGTCCGATGAACCGGTCCACCGAGAAGTCGTCGAGCGTCGGACCCTCGCCGAAGACGTGCCTGGCTGACTCGATGTGGGTCCCGACGTGGGAGTACATCTCGATACGGGTCGCGGTGACCGGCTCCCCGTTGGGCTGTGTGCCGATGGTGGTGGGCTGGAAGACCGGAGGCGGATAGGCGAAGGAGCGTTCCATCCCGGATTCCAGCGGGATGCTGAGGTCCAGCCATGAGCGCTGTGCCACGCGGGCTCCCTCCGGTCGCATCGGTCATCCCCTGACCCAGCCCCTACTGATCGGCCGATAGGTAAAACCTAGGGGTCCCCCCGATCACCGGTCAAGGATTCGCCGGAGTCCAAGCCGGGTTGGACATCGCCGCTGACGGGCGGCTTGACAGGTGAGTGCCATTCGGAAACCCTGTCCGCCTGATGACCAGTCAATAGAGTTGTGGACCTCTCGTGCCCGTGTCCCTGCGAGCCCGTTCCGGGCGACTCAGACGGCCGGCGAAGCCGCTCTCGGCAAGCAGGGGACGCGGGCAGGCGGCGACAGGATTGCCGCTGCGGTGCGGCCGCCCCGAGCAGCTCCTCGCTCGCCGCGTCCGGACTCCGAGAGAGGAAGTGTCGTGACGCAGGACTCGAACCCGCATCTGTCCGGGGCCGCCGAAGCCGGCCGGTCGACGGACGAGATCGCCGAGCTGCGCTCCGCCAACCGGATCCGCCGGGTTGTGGCCGTCGTGACGCTGGCCGGCAGCGCCCTTTTCCTCTACGCCTCCTGGGGTCTGTCGGTCGGCACCATGCAGCGACCGGGCGCGGGCCTGATGCCTCGGCTCGTCGCCCTCGGGCTGCTGGCCTCGGCGGCTCTCGCGCTCCTGGAGCGGGTCCGGCCCGGTGCCGAGCTGGATCCTCTGCCGGAGCGCGACGGGGCGCGGCGGCAGGGCCTTGTCCTCCTCGTCCTGGCCGGCTACGCGGTCGCCATCCCCCTGGTGGGTTTCCTGGTGTCGTCCGCCGTGGCCATGTCGGTGATCGCCTGGTCTCTCAATGACAGCCGCAACGTCAAGCGGGCCCTCGTCATCGGGGTCACGCTCGCGGTCGTCATCGACCTGGCGTTCCGACTCCTCCTGGACGTCAGCCTGCCTGCAGGAGTGTGGGACATCAGAACCGCCTGACCTCGCACAGATGACGCTCACGAGTTCCCACACACGCGAAGGGACGACATGCAGGAAGCCTTGGAGGGTCTTCTCTTCGGTCTGCAGGTCGCGATTACTGCGGAGAACCTGCTCGCCGCATTCGCCGGTGCACTGGCGGGGACCGTCCTCGGGATCATCCCCGGCATCGGTCCCGTCGCTGGTGCGGCGATCGTGCTCCCCCTGACCTTCACCATGGAGCCGACCGCCGCGCTCATCGTGATCTCGGCCATCTACTACGGGGTGGCCTACGGGAGCTCGACGAGCGCCATCCTGCTCAACATCCCGGGCGAGGTCTCGTCGGTCGTCACGGCGATCGACGGGTACAAGATGACCGAGAAGGGCCACGGGGGACGGGCTCTCGGCGTCGCTGCCGTCGCTTCGTTCTTCGCTGCCGTGCCGTCTGTCCTGCTCGTCGCCCTCGCTGGCCCATTCTTCGCCGACGTGGGGCTCAGATTCGGGCCCGCGGAGTTCTTCAGCGTCACGCTGGGCGGTCTGATCGTCCTAGCCATCTCCTTCACGGGCGGGCGCCCGTCCAACGGCCTGGTCCCGCTGTTCCTCGGGCTCGCGCTCGGCACGGTCGGGACCGAAGCGGTGACCGGCACCCAGCGCTTCACGTTCGGAAGCCTGACGCTCAGCGAGGGTGTGTCGGTGGTGTCCCTCGGAATCGGGGTCTGGGCCATCACCGAGCTGCTGTTCATCGTCGGTTCGAAGAACGTCTTCTCGAAGCCCTCGGTCAGGCCGCTTCGGTTCCGCGACTGCATACCGACGAGGCAGGATCTGACCCGTTCGGTGTCACCGATCGGACGCGGCGGAGCCGTCGGGTTCGGATTCGGGGTCCTTCCGGGGCCCGCCCAGGCCTTGTCGTCCTTCTTCGCCTACCGCCTGGAAAAGGCGGTCGGGCGCAACCGGAAGGAGCTCGGGACCGGTGCGGTCGAGGGAGTCGCCGGTCCGGAGGCTGCCAACAACGCCGCCGCGACGTCCGCCGTGATCCCGATCCTGGCGCTGGGGTTGCCATTCTCTGCCACGCTGGCCTTCATGATCACCGCACTGCAGGTGCAGGGGGTCACGCCCGGGCCGCTCTTGATGACGCAGCGCCCCGAGATCTTCTGGGGCGTCATCGCGTCCATGCTCATCGGGAATGTCGTGCTCGTCGTCCTCAACATCAACCTGATCTCGGTGTGGGTGCGCGTGCTGCGCATCCGGTACGACATCCTCATCCCGGCGATCTTCGCCATGAGCGTCGCCGGAGCGTTCGGCGCCAGGTACATCCTCGCGGACATCTTCTGGATCATCCCATTGGCCGTGGTCGGGTACTTCCTCCGGCGGGCCGGCATGGGCCTGGTTCCGCTGCTGCTCGGCCTCATCCTCGGCCCCCTCGTCGAGAAGCACCTGAGGGAGGGATTGTTCCTGAGCGCGGGCGACTGGACCTACCTCTTCACGTCGTCGGGCATAACCATCGCCATCTGGACCCTCGTCGTCCTGTCGCTGTTGCTGCCCCCGATCCTGAACTGGGTACGCGAGCGACGGGGGGCGAAGGCGCCGTTGGTGCCGGTGGTGAACGACGGAGACTGACGGGTGGCGCCGGCTGCCTGCACGGACGGGGTGGGATGAGGAAGGAAAGTACGGTGACAGTCGAGCTGATCTGGCGGCCCGGTTAGGGCTCATGCGCTGCGGCCAAGGAGTTCCTTGGCGTTCACAGGAAAGACCATGTCGCTTGGAACGCGCACGACGACGCAGAGGGCCGGCGGCGATGGGAATCGCTGGGGAGGCCTGCCGTGCCGTCGCTGGTTATCGATGGGCGGCCGACGACGATCCTGCACGTGTCGCAGGTCGCCTCACTGCTCGGGCTCCCCCTGCAGAGCGGGGCGGTGGCCGAACGGGTCGCCTGGGACACCGTGACCATCCTCAAGACCTGGACGGAGACGCTCGCGCTTCTCGACTGGGGCCTGGTGATGCAGCCGACGCTGTCTCGCGGCCGCACCATCAGGAACCTGACCGTGAACGCCTTCCATCCGTTCGAGCTGGTTCCCGAGGCGTTTCACACCGGGACATTCGAGTGGTATCCCGAGCGCGACGACGAGCGGGAACGGGGGCTGACCGACATGCCTGCGCTCCAGCAGTACGCGGACCGGATTCTGCAGGGTTGGGAGCTCTTTCTGTTCGGGTACAGCGACGACCTGGGCGACCCGTCCCGGATGTCGACCGGTCCTCAAGGAGAGCTCACGTTCACGGCCCTGCTGGAGGCGCAGCGGTGGCACGCGGCGTGGCACCACCGCCAGGTGGTCGACCACTGCAGAGGTCAGGGCCTGCGGGACCTCCCCGAGTTGCCGGAGCCGCTGATGCAGGACATCCGGTTGCCTGCCGACATCTACTGACCCGCGCGCCATTGCCCGGCCTCCCGGCCAGGGGGAGGAACGGCGACGGCCGGACGCCCCACGCTCGCCGCATCACGGAGGACAACGTGTACAGACCACTGAGCCGTACCCTCCACGACCTGCTCGAGGAGCAGGCCGGCAGACGGGGCGGCCATGAGGCTGTGGTGCACGCCGGGGGCAGGGTGAGCTATGCCCAGCTGCACCGACGGGCGCAGTCGGTCTCGGGCGCACTCCAGGCCCTGGGCGTGGGTCGGGGGGACCGGGTGGGGTTGCTCACCACCAACCGGATCGAGTGGCTGGAGTCCTGCTTCGGCACCTCCGCGCTCGGCGCGACGGTTCACGCCTTCAACAGCTGGGTCACCGGCCGCGAACTCGACCACATGTTGGCCGAGTCCGAGTGCCCCGTCCTGATCATCCTCGCGAAGCACCGGAAGAAGGATTACCTCGCCGACCTCCGTCAGCTCGTCCCGGAGGTCTGGGACGCCGACGCGGGGGAGTGGTTTTCGGCGCGCTATCCCGGGTTGCGCTCGGTGGTGGTCGTCGGCGGGCCCGCACCGCGAGGCGCGATAGAATACGAGGCCTGGCTCGCCGAGGCCGAGAGCGTGATGGATCCGGCGGCGGATCGGTCGGGATCTCCGTGCGTGCTCACCAAGGCCGCCGACAGCGCCGTCGTGCTCTACACGTCGGGTTCTACCGCGCAGCCGAAAGCCGTGCCCCTGCTGCACTACGGCATGGTGGAGAACGGCTTCCACATCGGCGAGCGCATGGGCCTGACGCAGGAGGACCGCGTCTGGCTCGGTTCCCCGCTGTTCTGGAGCTTCGGGTGCGCCAACTCCCTGATGGCGACGTTCAGCCACGGTGCCACTCTCGTGCTCCAAGAGCAGTTCGACGCGGTGGGAGCGGTGGAGCTCATCGAGCAGGAGCGGTGCACCGTCGCCTACCTGCTGCCGACGCTGACCCGCGCGATCCGCGGCCTGGAGGGGCTCGACGTGCATCGGCTCGCGTCCCTGCGCACCGGCGTGACAATCGGTACGCCCGACGACGTGCGGATCGCGGCCGAGGAGCTCGGGGTGACCGAGATCTGCAACGTCTACGGCTCCACCGAGACGTACGGCAACTGCTGTGTCACACCGCACGACATGGATCTGAAGGACCGGCTGACGTCCCAGGGGCCGCCGCTGCCGGGTGTCGAGATCCGCGTCGTCGACCCGGACACCGGAGCCCCCCTCGGGACCGGCGAGGTGGGCGAGCTGGAGGTGCGTGGTTACCTGACGCCCGGCTATCTCGGCCCTGCGGGGCGGATCAAGAACGTCCTCAACGAGGACGGCTACTACCGCAGCGGTGATCTGGCTTCGTTGGACGAGCACGGGTGGCTCCACTACGCCACTCGGGGCACCGACATGATCAAGACCGCCGGGATCAACGTGGCGCCGGCCGAGGTGGAGGAGTTCCTGCTCACGCTGGAGGGTGTTGCGCAGGTGGCGGTGGTAGGCGCGCCGGACCCGAAGCGCGGCGAGATCGTGGTCGCCTACGTCGTCCCACAGCCTGGGCGCCAGATGGAGCCCGAGGACATCGTGGAACGATGCCGCGGTCAGATCGCCTCCTACAAGGTCCCTGCTCGCGTGCTCGTCGTCCCCGAGCTGCCGAAGACCGGGACCGGGAAGCTCCACCGCGCGCGGCTGCGGGAGGACGCCTCGCACACCGCCGATGCGCCCGGGGTGACCACCTGACATGGCGGGCGGCGACTCCACCACAGCAAGGGGAGGGGGCTCCGTGAGCCACGCATGCAGCATCACGCGACGGAGTGACCGGGCACACCACATCGCAGTGATCGACGGCCCGAACATGTCCAACCTGGGGGCGCGGAGCAAGAAGGTCTACGGCGACATCCGGTCGCTGGCGGACCTGCAGGACCGGGTACGGCAACTCGGCACCGAACTCGGCGTCGAGGTGGAGAACTTCGCCTCCAATTACCAGGGCGAGATCCTCGAGTTCATCCATGCCTCCGCCGAGCGGACCGACGGCTACATCATCAATCCGGCAGGCCTGACGACCGTGGGCGAGGCGGTCCGGCATGCGCTCGAGGAGACCGAGCGTCCCGTCGTCGAGGTCCACTTCGCGAACATCAGCCAGGGGCCAAGTGGTAGTCGCGGCATCCCTGGGGGGCCGCTCAGGTCGAGCCTCACGCACACCGTCACGGGACTGTCCATGGGCATGCGGGAGTACAGCTACCTGGGGGCGCTGACGGCGCTCGTCCTGGCCCTCGACGACGAGAGCTTCCTCGGTGCCACGGTGACCACCTGAGGAAGACCCGCCCGGCCTCCGGCTGTCAGCCGCCTCGTGTCAGCTCGACGACGACCTTCAACAGGTTGGCCCGGTTCCCCGGTCCGGCCATCGCCAGCCTGAACGCCGCCTCGATGTCGGCGAACTGGAATCGGTGGGTGATGATCTCATCGAGGGGCACGGCGCCCGAGCGCACCAGCTCCAGTGCCTCCTCCATGCCCCGGTGAGCCCCGGTGGAACCGAGCACCCTCAGTTCCCGGCGGAAAACGGCGTTGCCGTCGAGGGTGAACCTGTTCGGTGCGTACAGGAGGAGAGTGCCCCTCGGCGCCAGGCACTGCACGGCATCCTCGATTACGTTCGCAGCGCCTGTCGTGTCCACTATCAGTCCGAATCCGCTGTCCTCGCCCCAATCGAAGGCGAATTCCCTCAATCCCTCGTCCCTGAGCTCGATGACACGCGCGCCGATGCCGCGGGCGATGTCCAGCCGTGGGCTCGGCCGGCCCGCCACGCTGACGTCGCGCCCAGGCAGCTTCACGAGCAGGGACATGGCGAACATCAAGCCGGCAGGTCCTGGGCCGGTCACCAACGCGCGCTCGACGCCGGACAGGTCCACGGTCTGCAAGGCATGGAGCGGCGCGGCCAGCCCGTGGATCGCTGCTGCCACGTGGGTCGGTATGTCCGACGGGACCCGGAACAGGCGGTCGTTGGCCACGCTGACGAACTCCGCGGCGACGCCGTCGGCGCTGTAACCCATGTCCTGCCGGTGCGGACACAGCTCGATGTCGCCGGCCCGGCAGGCGCGACATTCTCCGCACCGGTGCTGGGGATCGAGCGTGACGCGGTCTCCGGCCGTCCACGGGCTGGGCGCGGGCGAGTCGACCACCGTTCCCACCGCCTCGTGGCAGACGATGTAGGGAGCGTCGATGCCCGGCACGGTCTCGTTCCATGGCATGGGCCCGTTGAAGTAGTGCAGGTCGCTGCCGCACAACGACACGGCGTCGACTCTGACGATGGAGTGTCCTGGCACGCTGGTCGGCTCAGGAACGTCGGTGATCTCCAGCCGCCCGGGTTCGACCCGGATCGCCGCCTTCATCAGCTCGATCTCCTCTCTGGGCGTGGGACGGGGTCGCGATTCAACCGTCGAGACCGGCGACGCCGCGCACCCGTGCCAGGATGTCCTCCGGCGCGCGGGGGTACTCCCAGCGGCGGCCCACGCGCAGTCCCGTCCGCCGCCACAGGCCGACGAGCATCTCCGCGTAGTGCCAGGCGACGCCGAGGCTGTCCATGACCGGGACGTCGTCCACATGATCGACGCCGTTGGCCCACAGCAGCTCCGCGAGCACCCCCTCCGCGGGCACCACCACGTCGGCTCCGGCGTCGATCGCTCGACGGGCGACCTGCGTGAAGCCGTCGATCATCTCGCCGGCGTCCTGGTAGGCGACGGCGAGCGCGTTCTCCGTCAGCGGCGGGTCGACCGAGTACACGCCGGTCACCCGCTCGCGCAGGCCGTGCTTCTGCACCTGCGTCGAGACGATCCGGGCGATGCTCGGCGCGTTGGCGATCAGCGCCTGGTACTTGCCCAGCGAGCAGGCGACCAGGAAGGTGCTCTCCGCCATCGACGCCACCGGGATGTCGACCAGCGACCGGATCTCGCGCAGGAACGGCTCGCTGTAGGACCCGACGACGAAGGCGTCGTAGCCTTGCCGCTCCGCCTGGTAGGCCGCCTCGAGGGCGTGGCCGAGCACGAGGTGGTAGGCGTACGGGTAGCCGAGGACGTCGCTCGGCGCGAGTCCGCCGTAGGAGCCGGGCGGAAGCCCGTTCACCGACACCCGCGTGCTTCCGGACAGGACCGCCTGGGCGTGCTGCTCCATCGTCGTCCGGTACTGGGGCAGTTCCTCCAGCTCCGTCATCGACTGGTGCCAGATCCGGATGGTGTCGTTCTCGGTCACGATGCGCCGGCCTTCTTCCGATGTGTCTGTCTGGGCTCGTTCGGCCTGGCCGGCCTCAGTCCGCGGCCGGGCGGGTCGTGCTGGCTGATCGACCTGCGATGCGACCGAAGGCCGCCGCCTTTCCCAGGGCGCTGCCGGTCATGTAGGCGGCACCGTGGAAGCCGCCGGTGACCTCTCCGGCGGCGTACAGCCGCGGGATGGGCTCCCCCCACACGTTGACCACCTGGGCGTCCGCACCGATCCGGAGGCCGCAGTAGGTGCCCAGCAGCGTCGTCGTCGAGGGGTAGGCGTAGAAGGGCGGTGTGCAGATCGGCGCCAGCTCCCCGACGCCGTTGACGAGGCCGGTGCGGCCGAGGGCGGTGTCCTTCCCGTACGCCCGCACGTCGGCGTTGTAGCTGTCGACCGTCGCCTGCAGCCCCGTCGGATCGACACCTGCCTCGCGTGCCAGTTCCTCCACGGAATCGCGCTCGATGAGCAGGCCGCGGTGTCGCGGCTCGGCGAGGTCGAACAGCGGGATGCCGGTGTTGCAGCGCTCGGCCGTCGTGACGTCGAAGACCTGAACCCCGAGCCTGTCCGGCTGGAGCAGGCAGGCGTCCCCGATGTCCTTGTACGACAGGCTCTCGTCGATGAACCTCTTCCCGGCGGTGTTCACCACGATGGCGCCCTTGTAGAAGGCGAGCAGCAGAGCGTGGCGGCTGGTCGTCGTCGCCCGTGGGTGGGTGCCGAAGGTGCCCTTGACGAAGCCCATGTCCCGCAAGTCCGCACCGAGTTCCCACCCCATGCGGAGGCCGTCGCCGACGTTTCCGGCGCCGCCGATCGGCAGGGCGTTCCGCTGCCGGGGAGCGAACACCTCCAGCAGCTCCGGCGACAGGGAGAAGCCCCCGGTGGCCAGCACGACGCCTCGGCGGGCGGTCACCTCGACTTCCTGGCCGCGGATGCCGGCGGTGCAGCCCACGACCGCTCCGCTCGCGCTCCGGCGCAGCCGTCGCACCCGCGCCTGGCTCACCGTGGTCACTTCCAGCCGCCGTGCCTGGCCGGCCAGCACGGCGAGCAGCGCGGCCGGATCCGTCCGGTGACTGCGCGGGACGGACTGACCGCCGCTGAGCAGGGGTTGCGAGAACGTCAGTCCCTGACCGGTCAGCCACCGGTACACGGACCGCTGCTCGTCGACGTAAGCCCGGAGCAGGGCCCGATCCGCGTGGTGGCCGCTGATGGCCCAGAGGTCCTTGAGCAGCAGTTCGGGGGAGTCGTCGACGCCCGCGGCCCGCTGCTCGTCGGTCGGGCAGAACGCGAAGAAGCCCTCGCTGAGCGCCGTGCTGCCGCCGACGACGTCCTGCTTCTCGAGCAGCACGCACTCCGCCCCGGCGTGAGCCGCCTCGATGGCGGCACAGTGACCGGCGAGGCCGCCGCCGACGACGACGACGTCCGCTTCCAAGGGGCCCGGCGGCGGAGCGGGGACGCCGCCCTTGTCCGACCGCCCGCGGCCGGCGCCGGCCGTCACGACACCGGCACGGCCGGCTCGGTCCGCGCCGCCGAACCGGCCTTCCGGGCGGCTTCCCCACCCGCGATCCGGCCGAACACGGCGCCCCGCAGCACGGAGGTGGAACCGGTGTACGTGCCGAAGTAGATGCCGGCCGTCTCGCCGGCCGCGTACAGCCCCGGCATCACCCCGCCGTCGCTGGCGAGGACCTCGCTGCGGGAGTTGGTCTTCAATCCCCCGAAGGTGAACACGTTCGCGCACGCCAGGGGGTAGGCCGTGAAGGGCGGGCGGTCTAGAGGTCGGCTCCAATTGGACTTGGGCACGGCGAGACCGCCCGCGCGCAGCCCGTCCGGCCGGGTCGGGTCGAACGCCGCAGTCGTGTCGCAGGCCTCGTTGAACGAGGAGACGGTCTCCGCGAGCGCCCGCTGGGGAAGGTCCAGCGCCACCGCGAGCTCCTCGATGCTGGCGGCCCTGACCGGGGGCTGGTCGGTCCGGATGGCCACCTGGTAGTTGGGAACGTCCTCGATCTTGCCGTCGAGGACGACGTAGGAGAGCCCGCCGGGCTGCTCGAGGACCTTCCGCGTCACGGCCTCGTAGGTGGCGTCGACAGGGCCCTGCGCCTCGTCGACGAAGCGCCGCCCCTCGCTGTTGACAAGGATGCCGAACGGGAAGATGAACAGCGCCGGCTCGGCGATGCCCGACCTCGGGTCGATGGGCTCGGCGTGGAACAGCTGGTAGTCACCGCAGCCGGCTGCGCCGGCGGCCAGGGCCATTTGGATGCCCTCACCGCGGTTGTAGTAACCGCCCCGCGCCACCGGCCGCGCGTAGTTGGCATGGTGGACGTACCGCGAGAGCATCTCGGGGTTGCCCTCGAAGCCACCGCACGCGAGGACGACCGAGCGCGCCGGGATGCGGACGCGCGCGCCGCTGCGCAGGCACGTCAGACCGGTGACGGCACCGGTGTCGGGGTCGATAAGCAGGCCTTGGGCCGTCGTCTCGAACAGCACTGTCACGGACCGGTCGCGCAGCCGTTGCATCAGCGCCTCGATCAGCTGGAGTCCTCCACCGCTGGGGGCCCACCGCGTGGTCGACTTGACCAGGAAGGGCGACTCGATCGGCGTGAAGGTCACACCCAAGGTCCCGAGCCACTCCAGCGTCGGTCCCGCGGCGGCGGCGAAGCTGTCAATCAGCCCCGGGTCGAGCATGTTGAGCGTCTTGGCGATCGCCGGTTGCGAGGCCTCGCTGCTCAACGTGTGCATGGCCAGGGACGGGTCGATGTTGTAGCCGGCATTCGCCTGCAGGTGCGCCGTGAAGTCGTCCGCGACCTCGGTGACCGACTTCATGCGGAGGAAGGCCTCGGTGTAGCGGGTGTTCCCGCCGTACTCGGCCTCCGGAGCGCGCTCGATGACGACGACACGCGCGCCAGCCTCCTGCGCCGCCACGGCTGCCGACAGGCCGGCGACCCCGCATCCGACCACTGCCACGTCAAAGACGTCGTCCATCAGGTAGTCTCTCCTCCGTCTGGGGTTCTCCGGTCAGCTGCCGAGAAACTTGTCGAGGATGGCGCGGCGACTGTTCGTCATGTGCAGCCGCACCGCTTCTTCGGCCCGCTCGCCGTCACCCTGCCTGACCGCCTCAAGGATCTGGACGTGCTCGCGCGCGCTGCTCTCCAGCCGGGCCACGTCGTGCGAGGCGTACTGCCGTAGCCGCCGGGAATGGGCCCAGACGTCACGGAGTGTCTGCTCGAGACGGCGGTTCCTGGCCATCGCGACCAGCAACTGGTCCAGTGCCGACGTCAGCTCGTAGTAGTCGGGCCGGCGGGGCTGCCCATCGATGCTCTCGTACTCGCGGAACCGCTGGATGAGCAGGTCCACCTCGTCCGCGTACGCGCCGGCATTGGCCGCCGCCAGCCGGGCGGCGAGACCCTCGAGGACCTCGCGCAGCTGGAATAGGTCACGAATGTCGGTCAGGCTGATGTCGGTGACGCGCGCGCCGCGACCGGGGGTGAGCTGCACCAGGCCCTCCGTGGCCAGGCGCGCCAGGGCCTCTCGCACGGGGGTGCGACTGGTCCTGAGCCGTTTCGCCAGCGCCGCCTCGGACAGGGAGTCGTGCGGCTGCAGGTCACCGGAGACGATGGCGTCCCGCAGCCGCAGATACGCCTCCTCGCCGAGGCCCACCCGGCCGTTGCGGGCCGGGTCCGGCGGCGCCCGGAGGCGCTCCGCGGTGTCGGGCTCGGAGGTCACCGGCTCACGGCTCGCTGCTGGAGCTGTCGGGTGAAGTCGGCCGACGTGACGACGGCCGCGAACGCCGGGATGGTGTTCTCGATCGCGTGGGAGTGCAGGCCCTCAGGAGCGGCGCACGCGTCGCTCACGACGGTGACGTGCAGGCCCATGTCGGCGCCTTCCCGTGCGGCGGACTCGACCGCCAGATGGGTCGCCACACCGCAGATCGCGACCTCGCGGATCTGCCGGGCCTGCAGCCAGGCGGCCAGTCCGGTGGAAGGGAAGGGGCTGACGGAGCCCTTGCTCACCACGAGTTCCGCGGCGGCCGGACGTACCTCCTCGCAGAACTCCACGTCGGGCGAGCCCTCGACGAAGCGCCGGTTTTCCTCGTGTCCGTCGAACCGCTGGGTCCTGTTGGTGCGCCGTCGGTACCCGGGGTCGAAAGCAAGGCGGACGTGGACGACCTCGAGTCCGCCCTCCCTGGCGGCGCCCAGGCAGGCCGCAGCGGCCTGCAGCGTGCCGTTCTCCGCGATGACGCCGGCCAGCGCGGCCGCGCCCACCCCGCCGGGCTTGCACAACCCTACCTGCAGATCGATGAGCAGCAGTGCCTGCATCGGACATCACCTCCCACGGTTCCGGGTACTGCACCGACCGTCGCGCCGACCGGCCGGGCAGGGGCGACTACCACGCGGCCCAGCCGCCGTCGACATACAGCAACTGGCCTGTCATGTATCGGGACGCCGGGGAGAGCAGGAAGACCACGGGGCCGGCGAAGTCCTCGTCCGGTCGCCCCAGTCGCTTCATCATGGCCCGCGCGGCCATGGACTCCAGACGGTGCGGGTCCTCGGCCAACGGTGCCGTCATCTTGGTGGGGTAGAAGACGCCGGGTGCGAGGCAGTTGACCCTGATGTCGTGCTCGGCCCACTCCATGGCCAGCCCCCGGGTCAGGTTCACGACTCCCGCCTTGGAGGCGTAGTAGGCCGACTCCGGCAGCACTCCCACGATGTCGGCGTACACGGAGGAGGTGTTCACGATCGCGCCACCGCCGGAGTTCGCCATGGTCCGGGCCACGGCGCGGTTGACCAGCCACGTGCCGGTCAGGTTGATCGACAGGACCCGATTCCACTCCTCGACGGTCGTCTCGAAGGCCCCCTTGCGGAGCATCACGCCCGCGTGGTGGGACAGTGCGTCGATCGAGCCGAGCTCCGCGGTGGCGGTGGCGACGAGCTCGTCAACCTCTTCCTCGGAGGCGACGTCGCACAGCCGTGCGACGCATGTCCCGCCGTCGCGGCGGATGTCGTCGACCGTGCGGTTCAGCGCGGCCTCGTTGGCGGGATGGTCACTCACGACCAGCCGTGCGCCGAGGTCCGCCAAGGCCACGGCGGCGTAATATCCGAGGCCGCCGTGCCCGCTGCCGGTGACGATGGCGGTCGTGCCCGTGAGGTCGAACAGGCTGCGGGCGTCAGGCACTGGCGCTTCCCGATGCCGGTGCGGCCGTGTCCATGCCCCAGCGCAGGGCCAGCTCGTCCTCGATCGCGTCGAACTCGGGAAGGCGCACGATCGCCTGCCTGTCCTGCCACGACAGGAAGGGCAGGCCTGATGTGGGGGTCGCTCCGGTTCGCTGCAGGGCCGCCAACGCCTCGGACCCGGCTGAGGCCATCGCGCGCATCACGAGGTTGGCGTGCAGGATGATCTTGTATCCCATGGCGTGCAGCTCGGACGCAGGGAGCTCGGGGGTCTTTCCGCCCTGAACGACGTTCATGACCAGCGGCACCTCGCCCAGCTCCTCGGGGATCCGCGTGATGGCGTCCATCGATGCCGGCGCCTCGACGAAGAGCACGTCGGCACCCGCCTTCAGGTACGCCTTCGCCCGCTGCAGCGCCGCGTCCAGCCCTTCGACGGCGACGGCGTCGGTACGCGCGATGATCACCATGTTGTCGTCACTGCGGGCAGCCGTGGCGGCGTCCACCTTCGCCTGCATCTCGGCCGTCGGCACGACCTGCTTGCGCTCGAAGTGCCCGCATCGCTTGGGCATCTGCTGGTCCTCGAGCTGGACGCCGGCGACGCCCACCGATTCCAGTGCCCGGACGACGTGCATGACCGACGTCGGGCCGCCGAACCCTGTGTCGATGTCGACGACGAGGGGGATGCTCGTCGCGCTGGTGATCCGGAACGCCTGGGTCAGCACGGTGTCGAAGCTGAGCAGGCCCACGTCCGGAACGGCCATCTGGGTGTTCGCCAGACCGGCCCCCGTGAGGTAGCAGACGGGGAAACCGGCGCGTTCGGCGAGCACCCCGGTCATCGCGTCGAAGACGCCTGGCAGGAGCAGCGGACCCGGTCGAACGAGCAGCTCGCGCAGGGTGCTCCGCCGGTCTGCTCCCGAGGCGCCTCCGCCGAGCGCCGGTGGGATGGATTGGGGCACCTGGACCTCCCGACCTGCTGTCTACGAGCGGTATGCAATCTGTCGACGGTCCGCCCTAACTGTCAAGAGTGGCGGTGACATTCGTCCTCGGTAGCCGGCTAATGGGTCACCCACCGGCGCTCTGGAGGGCCGGCGATAGGTAGGGCTCGGGCGCTTGACGCCTTGAGAAGCGGCCCCGTAGCTTCCGCAACGCGGCTGCTTCCTCGGGCGGCCCGGGCCACGGGTGACACCGGCTGTGCGGGCGACGTGCTCAGTACATGCGTTCGTGCGTCGCCGGCAACGACGAAGCCGGGGCGCAACCGGGTCGGTGGGGACGGACGGCCTGCCGTTCCCGGCACGGGAAGCGGCACGGCCCAGTGGTCCTCCAACTGCTCAGGGGGCATACCGGCGTAGGGGCCACCTCAGCCGGGTGGTGTCCCCTCGGAGCACGGGAGACGTGACGCAGTCGACCTGAGGGACGGGCCGGGGGCCGAACAGAGGAGCACTGATGACCACCTCGCCGACCGAGACGCTCGCCGACTTCGCCGTGGGCATGCAGCACGCGGAGCTCCCGCAGCCGGTGTGGGGCAAGGCCGCCGTGAGCCTGCTGGACGCGGTGGGCCTGGCCCTGGAGGGCGGGGGGGAGCCCACCGCGGCGGCGACTCGAGGGCTCTTCCTCGATCGCGGCCGGACGGAGGACACCGCGACCGTGTGGTGCGACGGCGCGCGGCTGTCACTGCTGGACGCCGTGCTGGTCAATGGAGTGTGCGTGCACGCTCACTTCCAGGACGACTGCGACATGACGTCGTGGAGCCATCCCGGCTCATTGATCACGCCGGTTGCGGTGTGCGTCGCGGAGTGGACGGGCGGGTCGCTCGAGGTGGCCCTCCGTGGCCTCGTCGCGGGTTACGCGGCACTCACCTGGCTGGGAGCGGACGAGACGGTGGGGCGTGCGGTGGTCTCTCGTGGGCTGCGGGCCAGCCCGACGCTCGGACCCGCCGCGGCAGCCGTCGCGGGCAGTGTCGCGCTGGGACTGGACGCATCACAGTCCCGGAGCGCCATCGGGATAGCGGCGGACATGTCCGGGGGAACGCTGGAGCCGGTCCGCAGCGGCGCCGACGACTGGAGGATCCAGAACGGATCCGCCGCCTGGCGCGGCGCGCTGGCGGCGCTGCTGGCGCGCGGCGGCGTGCTCGGCAGCTTGGCTGCGCTGGAGGGCCCGCGAGGCTTCGCCCACGCCTTCGCGGGCCTGCCGGCGCCGCCCCAGTGGCAGCAGCCGCCCGAGGCGTCGAGCATCCTCGGCGTGTGGGAGAAGGCCTTCCCCACGCTGGGCGACAACATCGCGGTCTCGCTGGCGGCCAGTGAGCTGTCCCGGCAGCTCCCCGACACCTCGTCGGTCACGCGGATCGTCGTCCACCAGAACGCCGAGTTCGCCTCCTATCCCGGGACGTCCTTCAGGGGCCCCTTCGAGCGCCGCGCACAGGCGATGGCGAGCACGGCCTTCGCCGTGGCGGTTTCCCTGCTCCGCGGCGGGATCACCATGGACGGGTACGACGACCTGCTGGACGACGCCGAGGTCGCGAGGCTCATCGGCGTCCTCACCGTTCACCCGGAGCCCGGGTACGCCTACACCGACGGCATGGTCGAGGTGACCTGCTCCGGTCGAGTCCTCAGCGCGGCGGCGCGAGACCTCCCGCGCACGCTGCTGCATCGCGACGCCGAGGAGGCCCGGAGAGTTTTCGGCCGGATCGCCGACGGGCGGCTGGTCCCCGCCGCGGCCGAGAGCTTCGCGGACGCGATTCTCGACCAGACCCCCGAGGGCCGTTCGGCAGATCTGAAGGGTGTCCTCCGGCGGTTGGAGATCTCCGGGCCCTGATCCTCCTCCGTGGGCTTCCGACATCGGGCGACAGGCGTCCTCCTCATCCGACGGATGCGGCGGACCGGTCCGCCGGGTCCCTGCAAGCCGTCCAGCACGCCGAGATCCGCCTCGATGGCCGCGGCTGCGGCCACGCTGTGCTCGCTGAACTCCCGCTCCCGCTGTCGGACAGCCCGGCACGGAGCGCGGAGACGTGGACTGCGGCGGCGAGACCGGCCCGAGAGGTCCCCGACCGGAGCCGCGATGCCGATGGTGCCCTCGTACGCCTCCTCCCGGCTCAACGAGACCTGGCCGCGGCGGTGTCCGTGGTCCATCGGGCGACGACACCTCGAGTCAGCAGCGCCGAGGCCTCCTCGTCGCTGATCCCTGCTTCGCGCAGGATCTCCTCGGTGTGCTCGCCCGGTTGCGCCGCGCCACGTGCGACGACCGCCGGGGTGCGGCTGAAGCGGGGCGCGGGCGCCGGCTGGGTGATCCCGTCGACGTCGATGAACGCCGACCGGGCACGGTTGTGCGGATGGTTGGGTGCTTCGGTCATCGAGAGCACCGGCGCGAAGCAGGCGTCGGTGCCCTCCAGGCGCGAGACCCACTCGGCCCGGGTCCTGGTCCGGAAGACCTGGGCGAACCGCTGCTGCAGCGCAGGCCACGCTGACCGGTCCCACTGGTCGGGGAGGTCCGCGTCGGACAGGCCGACCAGGTCGAGGAGGGTGGCGTAGAACTTCGGCTCCATCGGCGCGATCGAGACGTAGTTGCCGTCCGACGTCTCGTACACCTGATAGAAGTGCGCCCCTCCGTCGTTCATGTTCGAGGCGCGCTCGTGGTTCCAGAGACCGCGGCCGGACATCTCGTACATCATGGTCATCAGCAGGGCCGAGCCGTCCACCATCGCGGTGTCCACGACCTGGCCGGCTCCCGACCGGCCGGCCTCCAGCATCGCGGCCACCATGCCGAAGGCCAGGAGGAGTCCACCTCCGCCGAAGTCGCCGATCAGATTCAGCGGGACGACCGGCGGCTCGTTCCGGCGGCCGACATGGTGCAGCACCCCGGCGACGGCGATGTAGTTGACGTCGTGGCCCGCGGCCGACGACAGAGGACCGTCCTGCCCCCACCCCGTCATGCGGCCGTAGACCAGCCGGGGGTTGCGCGCGAGACATGCCTCGGGTCCCAGCCCGAGGCGCTCCATCACCCCCGGGCGGAACCCCTCGATCAGGCCGTCGGAGCTCGACAGGAGGTCGAGGACCAGGTCGATCCCCTCCGGATGCTTGAGGTCCACCGCGATGGAGCGGCGTCCCCGTGCCATGCCCGCCGCGGTCATCTCACCGAGCGCGTCCTTCGGGACGCCGGCCGGCTGCGGCCGGTGGACCGTGACGACGTCCGCTCCCAGGTCGCTGAGCAGCATCGCGGCGAACGGTGCGGGCCCGAGACCAGCGAACTCGATGATCTTGGTGCCGGCGAGCGGTCCCATCGGCTCCCCCTGAAACGTCCTGGCGGATGAGCATCCGGTCTGACATCCGATTCGAAACCATGAAAGCTAACACTGGTCGGGGAGTGGCGGTCCCCGGAGCCTTGGCACGCTCGGGAGGACCGGTAGGCGGGATGGCCACCGTTCGGCACCGGATGGTCCGCGCGGTCTCGGCTCGGAACGGAACCTCTCGACGGTCATTTGACAGGCGCTTTACGTTCCGACCGTCAGCAGCGAAACGTCGTCCGTCGCTGGGAAAAGGGAGCGTGGCATGATCGTCCCGGCCGGCCGACCGCGAGAGCCCAGGCTCCCGCTCGAGGGCCGGGGGACCGCAGCGAGACGCCGAAGGGTATGCAGGCCGACGACGCTTGGGTGGGTCGAAGGGCCTCGGGTGCTTCGCTCCGTCGGCCGTGCTCTCGGCGGCACCGGGACTGGGGAGGACATTCATGACCGCCACTGACATGACCCCCGCTGAAGAAGTCGTCGCCAAGGGTCTGCATGACCTCATGCACAGTGAGCTCCCGGACGCCGAGGATGTCCGTATCGAGGGGCTGCGGAGGATCTCGGAAGGCCTCTCCCGGGAGAACTGGATCTTCGAAGGCGCGTGGCACCAGGGCGGCGAAGCCGTGCGCCTGCCGCTGATCCTGAGGCGCGACCCGGAGGGCAGTCTGCTCGAGACGGATCGCCGCACCGAGTACGAGATGCTCCGGTCCCTCGAGCGTGCGCCGCTGCCCACCCCCCGCGTCCTGTGGCTCGACGAGGACGGCGCACGGCTCGGGCGGCCGAGCATGGTCATGGTGCGCGAGAGCGGCGAGTGCGACTGGTTCGTCCTCAACAGCCGCCGTCCCGAGGACGTGCGCCTACGGGTGGCACGCCGGTTGGTCAGCCTGCTCGGACAGATCCACCGGGTGGACTGGCGCTCGATCGGCCTGGATCGTGTGCTCACCGATCCGGGGCCGATGGCGTCGCTGGCGGAAGTCGAGCGCTGGGAGGATCAGCTCAGGCGCTTCCAGCTCGAACCCCACCCGGAGATGGAGCTCGCCAGCAGCTGGCTGCGGGCACGTGCGCCGGAATCCCAGGCCACCGTCCTGGTGCACGGCGACTACAAGCCCGGAAATGCCCTACTGGAGGGCGAAGACATCTCCGCCATGCTCGACTGGGAGCTGGCGCATCTGGGTGACCCGCTGGAGGACCTCGGCTGGGCGACGAACCCGTACCGCTCGAGAGAACACCAGATCCCCGGGCTCTGGGAGCGGGAGCAGATAGTCGAGCACTATTCCACGGAGACCGGGTTCCAGGTCGGTGAGGCAGAGCTGACCTGGTGGAACGTCTTCTCCTGCTACAAGCTGGCCACGATCATCCTCACCGGTGTGTCGGTGTTCGTCGCGGGGAACTTCGACGTCATCTACCAGGCCCCCATGTCTCTGTACCGGGTCATGTTCGAGTTGATGGACGCCGCGGAGTAGGCCGACGAGAAGGGTGTTGCCGTGCGACCTGGCATGACCGATCAGCTGTCCGGTATCCGACGGATCCTCGATCAGATCATTGCGCCCGAGCTGCGGGAGGGCTATCCGTCGCAGGTGCTCCGAGGCGTCGTCAAGAACCTCGCGATGCTCGAGGGGGCCTGGTCGCGAATCCTGCCGTTCCTGGAGTGGGACACCTCGGCGACCGCAGCGTTGCTCGAGCAGGCCGCCCCCCATGTGGACTGCGCCCTGGGGAAGGGCATCACCGAGGCGGTGACAGCGGAACTCCCGTCGGGCTCTCTGGAGGACCTCGAGCAGCGCAACACCGAGCTGAGGGGGCTGCTGGCTGAGGTGATCCACCAGCTGGCGCAGCGGGACGAGGCTGCTGCGGTGCAACAGCGGATCAAGGAGCACCTGGTCGAGCGAACGCGGCGCTATCCGTTCCGCATGGCCATTGCGGCGCCCACCAGCGCGAAGGGCTAGGAGCGGGCGGAGATGCTGACACCGGCCGACGACAGCCTATGGCACCAACTGCCCACGACTTTCGATCATGTGCACACCAGCGACCCGCGGTTCTTCGACCGGTATTGGTTCGCCGCCTACGAGCCCGCAGGGCACGGCGCCCTGCAACTCACCCTGGGTGCCTACAACAACATGGACGTCATGGATGCCGGTTTCGTGGTCGTTCATGACGGGCGCCAGCACAACCTGCGGGTGTCCCGCTCGCTGCGACCGCGATTCGTACCGGTGTGCGGACCCGTCCAGGTCCACGTCCTGCGCCCGCTGGAGTCCTTCGAACTGACCGTGGACGCCGGGCAGCAGACCGTGCACGGACAGTTGCGCTGGGAAGCCGGCCCGCCCCCGGAGGAGGAGGCGCCCCATTTCGAGCGGCTCAGGGGGAGGGTGCGCGAGGACTACGCCCGCTTCAATCAGATCGGATCGATGTCCGGTTGGCTCGACGTCGACGGCGAGCGGGTCGAGGTTGACCAGTGGTGGTCGTGCCGGGACCACTCCTGGGGAGTGCGACCCCGCATGGGCATCCCCGAGCCGGTCACCGGCCCCAAGACCTCCTTGGGGGACCGTGGGTACATCATGCTGTTCCTGTTCTTCTCCACCCCGAAGCTCGCGGGTCACGTCAACATCGCCGAGCGGGGCGACGAAAGGGAGTACGCCACCGCCACGCTGCGGGACACGCGCTCCGGGGAGCCGGTCGACCTCCGGGTAGCCGACGTCGACTTCAGGCTCGACCTGTTTCCCGGCACGCGGAGGTTCCGCACGATCCACCTCGACGTCACACTCGGGGACGGCGAGGTTCTCGAGTTGGCGTGCGAGGCGCTGGGTCCCTCGATCGCCATGCCCGGACTCGGCTACAGCGGGGGCTTCCGGGACCGGAAGGGCCTCGGCGTCTGGCGAGGCGAACTGCACGAGGAGTTCGAGACCTGGGATGTCTCGCACCCCGCCGACGTCGTCTACGAGGACGGGGCCGTGCGCCGTCCCTGGCACCGCATCCAGCCCGTGCGGGTGTTCGCCGGCGGCGGCGCCTTCCACAGCCAGGGCACGGGCAGCATGACGGCCGTGCCGAGCGGGCACCTGCCGCAGTACGGGTTACCGGCGGGCGAGGAGGATGGATGACGGCCGATCCGAGCCGGACCCGGAGCAGGAACGAGGCCGAGGACAGTGACCCGACCCAGCCCGTTGCGGGCTGAAGGAGGGCGGGCCATCGCTATGGCACCAGGGTCCATGAAGACGGACCTGGACCCTCCTGCCCATCGTGCCGAGGTCCACACCGTTCCGCGGCTCGAGGCGGCGTCTGCCGAGGTGCCGGTCCGCCGGGGTTTCTTCGTCGCCCACCCAGACCGGTGCTCGCGGTCCCGGAACAGCGTCGAGATGGTCGTCGTCGGACCGCGCCGGTCGGCAGACCGGCAGGCGTGATGGAGGAGCACTCGCCGCTGCGGGCCTGCCTGGAGAAGATCCCCGCGGGGTCGTCCATCCTGCTGCCGCCGACGTGCGGCACCCCCGTCGGGATGGAGGAGCTCATCGCCTTCGAGTCCGAGCGCCTTGCCGGCAGTCGGGTATGGAGCGGCCTCCTCCTCGGCACGTATCCCTTCACCGAAGAGCCGCACCGGCACCGTCTCCGCTACGGCACCTGGCACCTCGCACGTCGCCTCCGGGGCCTGGCCGAAGCGGGTCTCATCGACTCCTACCCGCTGCGCGCCTCGAACGTCGGCGACTTCATCCGGCGCAAGCAGATCGACGACGTCGTGGTGGTGCAGGTAGCACCGCCGGACCCCGACGGCTACTGCAGTCTGGGGGTCTCCGGCAGCTATGTGTACGCGGCGGCGCGGTCGGCCCGGATGCTCGTCGCACACGTCAACCCGGCAATGCCCCGGGTCCCGGGCCGGGCCCGCATCAAGCTCGACCATGCCGCCGTGGTCGTCACCCACGAGCAAGAGGTGCGGGGGCACCTGGCCCCGCCTCCGGACGAGATCTCGACGCAGATCGCCGCGCGGATCGAGCCGTTGATCGCCGACGGCGCGACGTTGCAGGTCGGCTTCGGGGTCGTCCCTGAGGCGGTCCTCGAGGCCTTGCGGCGGTCCGGACGTCGAGACCTGGCCATCTGGGGCATGGCCACGGACGCCATCGTGACCCTCGACGAGGCCGGCATGTTGCGCGAGGGTGCCGGGCCGGCGGTCCGCACGCACGACGTCATGGGCACACGTCGCATCTTCGACTGGCTGCACTGCAATGAACGAGCCGAACTCGTGGACAACAGCGTCTGCACCGACGTGGCGGAGATCGCGCAGGTGCCCCGGTTCGTCTCGATCAACTCCGCGATCGAGGTCGACCTGGAGGGGAACGTCAACTCCGAGGTTGTGGCCGGCCGCCAGATCAGCGGCGTCGGCGGGGGAGTGGACTTCGCAGAAGGCGCCCGCCGGTCGCCTGGCGGGCTCTGCATCCTCGCGCTCCCGGCGACGGCCAGGGGAGGACAGACTTCTCGCATCGTGACCCGACTGACCGGAGTCCCACACAGCCTGCCGCGCACAACCGTGCAGTACGTCGTGACCGAGCACGGAGCCACGGACCTGTCGGTGCTCAGCCTGGAGGCGCGCGCTGAGGCACTCATCGCCCTTGCCGCCCCCCAGTTCAGGGACGCACTGTGTGAGGACCACCACGCAGCGCGCCGGTGATCAGCCACACAAGCGAGGAAATGGGCCCCGGCCCGTCTCGGTCGCCGTAGGCGTAGGTGGATTCGTCCTTGCGCCGGCGCAGGCTTCCTCCGGTCGACGCCCGTGGTGACCGCAGCGGCGGCGGCGCCGCGGAGGACACCCTTGGGGAGTTCGCCCGTATCGCGACGGGGGCGGAGCGGTGCTGTCGAGCAGGTTGTCCGCGGCCGGTTGACCGGGGTAGAGGCTCCGCGGGACGCTGGTTCGACGCCGAACGGAGTATGCCATGTGGGCAAGGGTCACGAGGTTCCGTCTCGACCCGAGCCGGATCGCGGACGTGAGTCAGTACGTCGCAGACACGGCCATCCCGGCCGTCAAGTCCCTGCCGGGTTTCACGTGCGGCTACTGGATGGTCGACGAAGCCAACGCGAGAACACTCAACGTCACCATCTGGGAGTCGGAGGACGCGATGCGCGCCACGGAGTCCGACGTGTCGCAGCTGCGCAAGGGGGCCCAGGAGGTAGGCGCCACGCTTGAGAGCGTCGAGGGCTTCCAGGTGATCCGGGGGTCTGGACCGCCCGAGGTCTGAACGGTTGACCTCGCTTATCCGCCCCATGAGCACATCGGGTGCGGCCGTGGCAGCGATGGCAGTTGCCCCGCTCGTGACGCACCGCAGGGCCTCGGCGCTGTGCCGAAGGCGTCGCGATCCCACGACCGGGTATCGGCCATGAGGGCAGTGGAGCCCTGGCCGCCGAAATGCGCCGGCAGCCAACGCCTTGCTCTGCAATTTTCCGACCGCTACTGGTCCGGCCGGCTGCCGTTGCATACACTGTGCGGCCGGCGGGATCAGTTCGAGGCTGTTGGCTGGCATACGGGGCCTGGGCCAACCCGCGCGGTCGGTGATCGTACCCTCGGCCTGATCTCGGCGGTTCAACCGGCCGAATCGCTTGGGCGCAAGTGGTCTTCAAGCACGGCAGTAACGAGGTCACGGTTCGCCTCGATCGAGACTACGGTCAGGTGCATACGCTATGGCAGCCCCTAGGGAGCGCGTTATGACTGTGCGTGCCCCAGAGAATCCCTACGAGGTCGCCGTTGACTTCGATTGTTCGCCGCCCGGTACGGGATGGGGACGTCGATGGGCGCCGGGGCCAGGCGCCCGTGAGGACGTCCTCCGAGGGATCGGTTTCAAGGTCTCTGGGGCCGAGTCGCTTCTCAGCCGTTGGTCAAGGTCATGGACGGTTTGGCGACGACGAGCTCGAGCCGCCGCGGCCAATTGTCAACACCAGTTCGAATCGGCCTCCTGTGGGGCCTGTCGGGTCGTTGCCGAGCATATCCCCTGACACCTGTCGGCAACGGGCGAAAGTGAAGCGTCCTGGATCTGGTGGAGGAGCTGATCCCGCAAGGAGACTCGGTCGGTGCTAGCACCCGCCAACAGGGGTGTCCCGCGCCGGGTTCAGTGGAGACTCGGAACTGACGCTCCGACGGCTGTCGGAGCGGAGTTGTGACGGTAGTAGGTGTCCTCGTACTCGGCGGGCGGGACCAGGCCGATCTCGCCGTGTAGCCGCCGGTGGTTGAATCAGTCGATGTAGTCGGCCACGGCGATCTCGAGGTCGTCGATGTTCTTTCACGGCCCGCGGTGGCGGACGAGTTCGGCCTTGAACAGCGAGTTGAAGGCCTCGGCCAGGGCGTTGTCGTAGGAGTCGCCGCGAGAGCCGACCGAGGCGACCGCGCCGGCCTCGGCGAGGCGCTGGGTGTAGCGGATGGCCAGACATTGCGAGCGATGGCCGGCCGCGACGACGCGACCAACGTACGACCAACAAACCGCCCTCAGTAGCCGACGGCAGCCGACGACGTCCGGTGATGGAGGACCCCGCCGACCTGCACGTTGATCGTTGACCAATGGGTGCCAACGACGCCAAGATCAACTCGCAGGGTTTCATGTTGCCCGAGCCCAGTCGGACGAGATGAAGATCAGCCACTCCCATGTTGAGGCCATCATCGAGGCGTTCGCCAAGCAACAGCGGCGCCCGTCCGGGCTGCCTTCTCATCACAGGGAGACAGAAAGCAACTGACTCCGGCGCCCGGGCCTAGCTCCTCATCCGGCCGCGCAGGCTGGCGCACGTAGGGCGTGAGCGAGTCGGTAGGCGCCGCGCGGCGCGTCGTGCTTGTTCCGTCAGCGGGCGCCGCGAAGGTTCCCTCCCGTGGCGACTCCAATCAACCCCGATCTCGTAATGACGGGCATCAAGCTCAAGCTCTCCCGAGCCCGGGCCGTGCTTGACGCGCTCATGGACGACGTCACGCGGGTCCTGGAGGCAGGAAGCGAGGGCCCTCCCAGGCTTAGCGCTGACGGCACGTTCAGCTCGTTCTACGTGCCCCGGGAGGTGCCCTCACCGGCTTGGGGGGTCTGGCTTGGGGAGATCGCCCACAACCTACGGTCCGCGTTGGACAACACGATCACCGTGCTGACGCTGCGAAACGGCGCATTCCCCATGAGGGACAACGCCTTCCCGGTCTGCCTCAAGCAGTCCGAGTGGCGGAACCGGGTGCGTAAGAAGTGGCCGGCAGAGGGCCCCCTGGCCAACGTGAGCCGTGCCGACTTCGACCTGATCGAGGGCCTCCAGCCCTACCAAGGCGTCGACCTCAGCAGGGACCCCGACGGAGCGACCCGGAAGCCGCTCGCCGCCTTGACCCAAGTCAACAACGCTGACAAGCACGCTGCACTGCACGCTGCTGTCGCCTGCCTTGTGCCGCACGCGGAACAGAGGCTCCTGTCCATCGAGCCCGAGATGCCGGTCGAGGTCGTCTGGCGCCGAGAGCCGCTCACCGCTCTGGAGCGGGGGGCGGAGATGACCCGGTACCGGCTTCTCGGCCCCATCCCGTCGAAGTTCCGGGTCCTCATCAATTGGCCGCTGGCCGTTCGGTTCACCGACCACATGGGCCGCAGCGTCGGTTTCCACGAGTTGCCAGACATGTGGGACGCGGTCCTGCACGTCGTGAGCCACTGGGACGAGGATCTCCGCGCCTATCAGGCGTAGGTGATGCCCTTGGGCCGCTCCTCGGGCTTCTCGCCCGCACGGCGCCGGGCCGGTGCGGGTCGCGCCGCTCGATCACGTAGCGGTCCGCCCCCCGGCCGAGGTGCACCGTCACCACGAGGAACGACCGCACGAGTTCCGCCGCTGGTGCAGCTTCCAGCCGTCGAAGCACTCCCCGAGGTGGGCGCGCCGAGTGGGCAGTCCGACAGCCTCCAGTGGGCCACCGGAGGAGAACTGGAGAAAGCGGGTGATGCTCCGGTGAAGGGTGCTCACGCGGCCCAGCTGGAGGGCTGAGCTCGGGATCCACAAGCCGCCTACTCGTCCACAGATTGCGGCTCCGGGACCCAGACGCCTCCTGTCAGGAGTAGGCCGGGATGGACCTGGCTCACGGGGAACGGCGGATCCAGGGAAACCGCGACGCAACCGGTCCTCCGATGGCCCCTGCCGGCGGCGGTACCAGGACCCCGGATCTCACCTGACCGGAGTCGGTGGGTCGTGGGTCGCGTCCCAGGTGCGGTGTAAATCGCCGGACGTGGGCTCTGCTCGTTGGGGATGTTAGGCGACGGCGCCGACAGTTTCGGGCGGTGCGGAGACCTCGCCTCCTGGGTGTCGGAGTTGGGTGGGTGGGTCGAGCAGCGAGCGGCGCAGGTCTTGCAGCAGCCGGAGTCCGGCGGCGGTCATGGTGAACCCGCGCCAGCCGGCCGAGGCGCGGTCGAGCACGGCCCAGACCAGCGTCAGGCAGGAGTGCTCGCCGGGCAACCGGCCGATGACTTTGGCCCGGCGGCGGGTCTCGCCGAAGGTCCGCTCGATGACGTTGGAGTGCCGCACCCGGGTCCAGTGCTCGCGGGGAAAGCGCAGGTAGACCGTCAGGGTCTCGCGGTCGGCGAGCAGGCAGCGCACCGCGGCCGGGTAGGAGTCGCGCCAGCGGGCGGCGAAG